>NZ_JBHSUM010000155.1:0-9499 GCF_042660605.1 Nitratireductor sp. GCM10026969 | reverse complement strand
GCGTTCGCGCCGAGGTCTCCGGCGCCGGATTCTTCCGTGGCGGAAAGCCGGTCTTCGCGCGCCTCGCGCGGCGCGAAATCGAGTTCGGCCCCGCTTTCCGGTGGAGGCGAGGCGGCCGGCGTTTCGGCCGGCGCCGCCGGGAGGAACTCCCCTTCAATCTCGATGATCAGTTCCTTGACGCGCTCACGGCGGGCGCGCACGTCCTCGGCCGTGAGGTCCCCCCTGGACTGAATGGAGCGTTCGAACGCGGCAAAGGTTTGCCGGTAGACCCTTTCGCGGAAGGCCCTGTCCTGTGCGTCGCCCTTTTCCAGCGCGCTCCTGATCGCCCTCTTGATCGCCTCCAATTGGCTCTCCGCCTTTTTGTCCCTTACCAATCGTTAACCGCAGGCGGCGGCGCAATCAACGACCTCGTCCCGTCTGCACACCGAAAGCGTGCCTGGACCAAAAGGCGCTGCTTGACAGCGCGATGCGCTGGCTTCAGCTATCGGAGCGGTTTTCTCGACGGAGCGACGGCATGCTGAAGACGCCCTATCTGCTTTTCCTCGGTGACGCGCCGGACCAGTTGGCGGCCAAGGTTGCGCAAGGAATCAAGGACTGGCGGCCCGAATTCTGCATCGGCCAATTGCGGCTCGAAGGCTGCAAGGCCGATCTCGGCCTTCCCGAAATGGGCGTTGAGGAGGCGCGCGCCGCCGGCGCCGAGACGCTCGTGGTGGGTGCCGCCAATCGCGGCGGCGTGATTTCGCCCGCATGGCTCGACACGCTGCTCGCCGCTGCCACAGCCGGCATGGACATCGCCTCGGGCCTTCACAACCGACTTACCGCGCTGCCCGAACTCGTCGAGGCGGCGGGCAGGGCCGGAACCCGCCTCTTCGACGTTCGCGTGCCGCAACAGGAATACCCGATTGCCGAGGGCAAGCCCCGCACCGGCAGGAGATGGCTCGCCGTCGGCACGGACTGCTCGATCGGCAAGATGTACACCGCGCTCGCCATGGAGCGCGAGATGCATGCCCGTGGCATGAAGGCGAGCTTCCGCGCCACCGGACAGACCGGAATCCTGATCACCGGTTCGGGCGTCCCGCTGGATGCCGTGGTGGCCGATTTCATGGCTGGCGCGGTAGAGTGGCTGACGCCGGACAACGAAGCCGATCACTGGGACCTGATCGAGGGCCAGGGCAGCCTGTTTCACCCCTCCTTCTCGGGCGTCACGATGGCCCTGATCCATGGTGGGCGGCCGGATACGCTGGTGCTGTGCCACGAACCGACCCGCACCCATATGCGCGGCCTGCCGCACTATTCCCTGCCTTCGCTCGAGGCGCTGCGCGACCTGGCGCTCGAGACGGCGCGGATCGTCAATCCGGAGGTGAAAGTCACCGGCATCTCCGTCAACACCGCCGCGCTCTCGGCCGAGGACGCGCAACAATGCCTGCGGGAGATCGAGGAGCGCATGGGTCTGCCGACGGTCGATCCCTATCGCGACGGCGCCGGCCGGCTGGTGGAAACGTTGCAGTAGACTCGGTCAATTCTGCTCCCTATCCCCCAAGTCGCGCAGGAGGGATTTCATTTCCGCGATCTCACGCCGCTGCGACTCGATAATCTGGTCGGCGAGCTCACGCACGCGTGGATCGGAAAGCTCTGCGCGCTCGCTCGTCAGGATAGCGATGGAATGATGCGGGATCATCGCCCGCATCCAGGATTCATCTTCGATCGTCCGCTGACTGCGCACAAGATAGAGTGCCGCAGCGAAAATCGCCACGGCAGCGAGCAGGACTGTGATGTTCGCGGCGGGCTTGGTGTACATGTGGAGCATGAAGAAAAGCATGACGACGGCCATCGTGGCGCCCATGAGGAAAGCCATATAGACCCGCGTTTCGCTCCAGTAGACGTGGTCAAGACTGTAGGTATTTAGATACATCACGCCGTACATCACCATGACTGCGGTAACGATCATGGCTGCAAAGCGGGCATACGCTGACATGGCCATGGCTCCGTAAAAGCAGTCAACGGCTCGCTGGCGGACCGGGTTCCGACAAGCGGTTCAATCACCTTTCCCGCGGCGCCTGGCTTAAAGCGTCAATTCTGAACGAATCCTGCGGTCAGTTGTTAGGGCACGGCAGCAGTCATGAAAGGAGAAAGCCATGACGAGGCTGATCACGACTTCGATCGCGGTTGCGGCGTTGATGCTCCCCGCCGTGCCCGCCTTTGCACAGGACGCAGCAATGGTTCAGGTCGCCGAAAGTGAGGAATACGGCCAGTACCTGACCGACGGCGAAGGGCGCGCCCTTTATCTTTTCACCGCCGATACGCAGGGCCAGGGCGACACCCAGGCGCAGGTGTCCTGCGAAGGCGAGTGCCTTGATGCATGGCCGCCCTTCTACACCCAGGGTGAGCCGCAGGCGGGCGGCATGGCCGACGCCTCGCTGCTCGGCACGATCGATCATGAAGGGCAGATGATGGTCACCTACAATGGCTGGCCGCTTTACTACTTCGCCAGGGACGAGGGAGCGGGCGCCACCTCCGGCCAGCATATCGAGAGCTTCGGCGGCGAGTGGTACCTGGTCTCGCCCGAGGGCGAGCAGATCGAAGAGTAAGCCGCCCCAACGGCAAAAGAAAAGGCTCCCCGCGCGGGGAGCCTTTCCGTCGGTCGAACGCGCGGCCTCAGCCGGCGGCCGCCTGGACCGCCCGCTTGGCCATCACCACGACGAGGTTCGCCCGGTATTCGGCGGAAGCGTGAATGTCGGACATCAGCCCGTCCGCAGGCACGCGCACGGCGTCGAGCGCCGACGGCGCGAAGGAGGACGCGAGCGCCTGCTCGATCGCGTCGGCGCGGAAGACGCCGTCCTCGCCGGCGCCCGTCACCGCCACACGCACACCGTCGCCCCGTTTGGCGACGAAGACGCCCGTCAACGCGTAGCGCGAAGCCGGGTTCGGAAACTTGGCATAGCCCGCCTTCTCCGGCACGGTGAAGGAAACGGCGGTGACGATCTCGTCCTCCTCGAGGGCGGTGTCGAAGAGGCCAGTGAAGAAGTCGTCCGCCGCAATCTCGCGTTTGCTGGTATGGACGGTGGCGCCAAGGGCCAAGAGCGCCGCTGGATAGTCGGCCGCGGGATCGTTGTTGGCGATGGAGCCGCCGAGGGTGCCCATGTGGCGCACATGCGGATCGCCGATATGGCCGGCCAGATGGCAGATCGCGGGGCAGGCCCTGGCAAGCGCGGCATCGCTCGCCACTTCTGCATGCGTCGTACCGGCGCCGATCTTCACGCTGTCGCCGGAAACCGTGATGCCCTTCAGTTCCGCAATGTGCCGCAGGTCGACAAGATCCGACGGCGCGGCAAGCCGCTGCTTCATGGTTGGGATGAGCGTCTGCCCGCCAGCGACGAACTTGCCGTCATCCGCCTCGGTGAGCGCTTTCACCGCCTCGGAAACGGAGGAAGTCCGGTGATAGGTCGTCTGGTACATCCTGTTCTCCTCTCAGGGTGAATGGTGAATGGGAACTCGGGCGGATGCGGCGCTGAAAGATTTGCGCCGCACCACGCATCATTTCACCGTTCACTGTGCGCTCTGCATCGCCGCCCACACCTTTTCCGACGTGGCCGGCATGGTCAGGTCGTTGTTTCCGATCGCATCCGTGATCGCGTTGATGACCGCCGGCGGCGAGCCGATGGCGCCGGCCTCGCCGCAGCCCTTGACGCCGAGCGGATTGCCGGGACAGGGCGTGTTGGTGGTCGACACCTGGAAGGAGGGCAGGTCGCCCGCCCGCGGCATGGTGTAGTCCATATAGGAGGCGGTGACGAGCTGGCCGGAAGCGGGATCGTAGGTGCAGCCTTCCAGCAGCGCCTGGCCGATGCCCTGCGCCAGCCCGCCATGCACCTGTCCCTCGACGATCAGCGGGTTGATGATGTTGCCGAAATCGTCGGCCGCGACGAACTGGATGATGTCCGTGTGCCCCGTCTCCGGATCCACCTCCACCTCGGCGATGTAGCAGCCGGCAGGGAAAGTGAAATTGGTCGGATCATAGAAGGCGCCTTCCTTCAGCCCCGGCTCCATGCCGCCGGGCAGATTGTGCGCGGTGTAGGCGGCGAGTGCCACCTGCGCCCACGGCAGGCTCCGGTCGGTGCCGGCCACCTTGGCCTCGCCGTTTTCGATCACGATATCGCTCTCGTCGGCCTCCAGGAGGTGGGCGGCGATCTTCCTGGCCTTGGTCTCCACCTTGTCCAGCGCCTTGACGATGGCCGACATGCCGACGGCGCCGGAGCGCGAACCGTAGGTGCCCATGCCCATCTGCACCTTGTCGGTGTCGCCATGGACGATTGAGATCTGCTCGATCGGCACGCCAAAGCGCGTGGCGACCACCTGGGCAAAGGTGGTCTCGTGGCCCTGGCCATGGCTATGCGAGCCGGTCAGCACCTCGATGGTGCCGGCGGCGTTCACGCGTACCTCGGCCGATTCCCAAAGGCCGACGCCGGCACCGAGCGAGCCGACGGCCTGGGACGGCGCGAGGCCGCAGGCCTCGATGTAGCAGCTCATGCCGATGCCGCGCAGCTTGCCGCGCTTCTTCGCCTCCTCGCGCCGGGCGGGGAAGCCGGCATAGTCGGCCTCGCGCATGGCCGCGTCCAGCGAGGCTTCATAGTCGCCCGCGTCGTAGTTCATGATGACGGGCGTCTGATGCGGGAATTCACGGACGAAATTCTTGCGCCTGAGCTCCGCCGGCGAGATGCCGAGCTCGCGCGCCGCCGTCTCGATCGCGCGCTCCACAACATAGGTCGCCTCCGGCCTGCCAGCGCCGCGATAGGCGTCCACCGGCGCGGTGTTGGTGTAGACGGTCCGGACATTGCAGTGGATCTGCGGGATCGCATACTGGCCCGAAAGCAGTGTGGCGTAGAGATAGGTCGGTACGCAGGAGGAGAAGAGCGACATGTAGGCGCCCAGATTGGCGATGGTATCGACCTTCAGCCCGACGATGCGGTTGTCCTGATCAAAGCCCATCGCGACTTCCGTCACATGGTCGCGACCGTGCGCGTCGCAAAGGAAGCTTTCCATGCGGTCCGCCGCCCATTTCACCGGCACACCGGTGCGTTTGGAGGCCCAGAGGCAGACGACCTCCTCGGGGTAGATGTAGATCTTCGAGCCGAAGCCGCCGCCCACATCCGGCGCGATCACCCGGAGCTTGTTCTCCGGCGCCACATTGTAGAAAGCGCTCATGACGAGGCGGGCCAAATGCGGATTCTGGCTCGTGGTCCAGAGCGTGAAATGGTCCTCGGCCATGTCGTAGTGGCCGAGCGCCGCCCGTGGCTCCATCGCGTTGGGCACCAGCCGATTGTTGACGAGCTTGACGCGCGTGACGTGGGCCGCACCCTCGATGGCGCTGTCGGTCGCAGCCGCCTCGCCGATCTCCCAGTCGAAGATCAGATTGTTCTCGGCCTCGGGGTGGAGCTGCGGAGCGCCCGGCTCCAGCGCCTTCACCGCGTCCGTGACGGCCGGCATCTCCTCATAATCGACCTGGACGGCCTCCGCCGCGTCGCGTGCCTGGCCGCGGGTGTCGGCGATCACGATCGCCACCGCATCGCCCACATAGCGCACCCGGTCCACCGCCAGTGGAGACCATGCGCCCATCTTCATGGGCGAACCGTCCTTGGAGTGGATCATCCAGCCGCAGATGAGGTTGCCGATGCCGTCGTCCTTGAGCTGAGCGCCCGTCAGCACGTCGACAACACCGGGCATGTCCTTTGCCGCGGCCGTGTCGATGCTCTTGATCGCCGCATGCGCATGCGGGCTGCGCACGAACACGGCTTGCTTCATGCCCGGCACCACCATGTCGTCGACATAGCGGCCGAGCCCGGTGATGAAGCGTTTATCCTCCTTGCGCGCTACGCGCGCGCCGATGCCTTCGATTCCCATGGTGGACCTCCCGGATGTCAGGGGACGCGGCAGATGAGTGGAATGGGACGGTAGGGCAGCACAGCAGCCGCCCACCTTGTCCAGTCACTCTGCGCTACCGCCTTGCTCCCCCACTTGCCCTGTTACCTACTACTTTATTGCCCTACGCGGCCTTCGCCTTGCCTCCCATCGCCTCCGAGGCTGCGAGGATCGCCTTGACGATGTTGTGATAGCCGGTGCAGCGGCAGATATTGCCTTCCAGCTCATCGCGCACGGTCTTCTCGTCGAGTCCTTCCGGATGGCGGTTGATCATGTCGACGGCGGCCATAATCATGCCCGGCGTGCAGAAGCCGCATTGCAGGCCGTGGTGCTCCTTGAAGGCCGCCTGCACGGGGTGCAGCGCCCCGTCCTTCGCCAGCCCCTCGATGGTCAGCACCTCGCTGCCCGAGGCCTGGGCGGCCAGCATCGTGCAGGACTTCACCGCTTTTCCGTCGAGGTGGATGACGCAGGCGCCGCACTGCGAGGTGTCGCAGCCGACATGGGTGCCGGTGAGGCCCTGATTGTCGCGCAGGAAATGAACCAGCAGCGTGCGATCCTCCACCGTGTCCGAAACCTTGCGGCCGTTCACCGTCATCGAAACTTCCGCCATTTATTCCCTCCTAGAATTGCCGCCAGTTGCCATTGGCCGACATGGTTGCACATTATCTCACGATCGCGAAGAGTCCATTCCCTTTGGTGCGCGGTGGTCCGCCGCGGAGGCGCTCGGGCAGCGCCGGCGATTTCCGCACCGGGTTTTACTTGATCTTGCGGCGCAATGTCTGTATCAGCCGGCGCATCGGCGCGAAAGCGCCGTCGGTCGCCGCTTTAGCTCAGTTGGTAGAGCATCGCATTCGTAATGCGGAGGTCGTCAGTTCGAGTCTGACAAGCGGCACCACTCCGTCACTGCAGCTAGGCTGTTCCGGCATGAATCCTCGGATGGAATCCGAGGATGACGAAAGGTGGATGTTCGCGCGACACTGCGGCGCCGGCGAATACGGCGCGAGTGCCTTCTCATAGTTGACGCGACAACCCATACCCGGACGGCGCTGATGCTGACACGTCTTGGACCACCGCTCACCATTCTCCTGCTCACCGGGCCGGTCGCCTTCGGCCTGGCGGGAACCGTGTTGCCGGCGTTCGGCTTTCTGCCGGTGCTTGGCGGGACGGAATGGACCCTTGCCCATTTCCGAACGCTTTTCCAGGAGCCGGCCATCGTCACCTCCACCGTGCTCAGCCTCGCGGCGGGGCTGGTTACGGCCCTGGTCTCACTTCTTGCCGTCATGTTCTTCGTCGCCGGCTGGGGCGGGACAAGGCTGTTTTCACGTGTGCAGCACATGGTCTCGCCGCTCTTGTCCCTGCCGCACGCGGCGGCGGCGTTCGCGTTGGCCCTTCTGATTGCACCTTCAGGCATGCTGGCCCGGCTCGTCTCGCCGGGTCTGACGGGATGGGAGAGGCCGCCCGACCTGCTCATCGTGCACGACCCGTACGGTCTTTCCATGATGGCCGGGCTCATCGCCAAGGAGATTCCGTTTCTGCTCCTGATGACCCTTGCCGCGCTGCCGCAGGTGCCTGCGCAGCAGACCCGGATGCTCACCGCGGCGCTGGGCTACGGCCGTGTGGCGGGGTTCCTGCTGGGGGTTTGGCCGGCGGTCTACCGGCAGATCCGACTGCCGGTCTTCGCCGTCATCGCCTTCGCCACGTCCGTGGTGGACGTGGCGGCGATCCTGGGCCCGACACGGCCGGCGCCGCTGGCGGTGCGGCTGGTCACGTGGATGAACGACCCCGACCTGTCCATGCGCTACCTGGCCTCCACCGGCGCGTTGCTGCAGCTTGCCGTGACGGCAACCGCCATGACCGCCTGGCTCGCGCTCGAACGGGCGGGAATGTTTCTCTGCCGGCTTGCGATATTCAGAGGAATGCGGTTGCGGCGAGACGCGGTCGTGCGCGGGCTGTCGCTCGGCATGATCCTGCTGGCGGCGAGCGCAGTGCTTGCGGGACTTGCCACGCTGGCGATCTGGTCCTTCAGCGGCCTGTGGCAATTTCCCGATGCCCTGCCGTCGTCCTTTTCCCTGAAGACGTGGATCACCGCCCTGCCGCGGCTCGCGGCACCGCTCGGCACGACGCTGATTGCGGGGCTCGCCTCCACCCTGATAGCCGGCCTGCTGGCGGTCCTCTGCCTGCTGCGCGAGGAGGAAACCGGCCGCAGACCGGGGCGCGGAGCGCTGACGCTGCTCTTCCTGCCGCTTGTCGTGCCACAGGTGGCATTCGTCTTCGGCCTTCAGCTCCTCCTCATCTACACGGGCACCCTGGCGACGATGCCGGCGCTCATCCTGGCGCATCTGGTGTTCGTCATGCCCTATGCCTATCTGGCGCTCAGGGATCCGTGGCACGCCTTCGACCGCCGCTACGACCGGGTGGCGGCGGGGTTCGGGAAGGCGCGCTGGCGGCGCATCCTGCATGTGCGCCTGCCGATGATGACGCGTGCCGTGCTCACCATGGGGGCGCTCGGCTTCGCCGTCTCCGTGGGGCTTTATCTGCCCACCGTGCTGGTGGGTGCCGGACGGCTGACCACGATCACCTCGGAAGCGGTTGCGCTCGCGGCGGGCGGGGACCGGCGCGTCATCGGCGTCTACGCCTTCTGGCAAATGCTGCTTCCGATGGCGGGCTTCGGCATTGCCACGCTCCTGCCGGCGCTGATATTCCGGCGCTTCCGCGGCATGCAGGTGTGAAGGCAGGGCGATCGCTTGGCGGCAAAAGGGCTTTCTCTCGACAAGGTGACGATCGCACTCGACGGTCGCGTGCTTCTTTCGCTCACGCGCCACGTTCCTCCGGGATCCGTGCTGACCGTCATGGGGCCGTCGGGCGCGGGCAAGTCGAGCCTGCTCGCCCATCTCGGCGGCTTTCTCGACCCCGCTTTTTCCGGGCACGGTCGGGCGACGGTCGACGGCGTTGAGATCACCGCCCTGCCCGCAGAGGAGCGCCGCGTGGGCATCCTGTTCCAGGATCCGCTTCTTTTTCCGCACATGAGCGTGGGCGGCAATCTCGCCTTCGCCCTGCCGGAAACGGTGAAGGGCCGCGCGAATCGCGTGCGGCACGTCGATGAGGCGCTGGGCGAGGTGGGACTGGCCGGGCTCGCCAAGCGCGACCCCGCGACCCTTTCGGGCGGGCAGAAGGCGCGGGTAGCGCTGGCACGCGTCCTTGTGTCCCAGCCGCGCATGCTGCTTCTCGACGAGCCCTTCTCGAAGCTCGACATGGAACTGCGCCAGCAGATGCGCCAACTCGTCTTTTCCAAGGCGCGTGAGCGGGGCCTGCCCGTCCTGCTCGTCACCCATGACGAGGCCGATGCGGATGCTGCCGGTGGTGATGTAGTGAGGATCGGCGCATGAGGGGCAAAAGCCTTCCGGAACTGCCCGTCACCGCTGTCCTGCCGGCGCTGGAATCCGCTCTGGGAAACGAGGGGAAAGCCGTGCTCGTTGCACCGACTGGCGCCGGCAAGACGACGCTGGTGCCCCTGGCGCTGCTGGAGGCGGGGTGGAGCGAAGGTGGACGGATCGTGCTGCTCGAGCCCAGGCGGCTCGCCGCCCGT
>NZ_JBHSUM010000154.1:0-9576 GCF_042660605.1 Nitratireductor sp. GCM10026969 | reverse complement strand
TGCCGCGCGAGGTGGCCGGGCTGGTGACGCGCGGCGATGCGGACGCGCTGGCCGGACATATCGAAAAGGCGATGGAAGAGGCCGGCCTGTCGCCTTCGGCGGGACGGCTGCCTTTGGAGATCGCGCGGCGGCTGATGGAGAAAGCCGAGCTTGCCAGCGTGCGCCTCTCCGACACCGCGCTCGATGCACTCAAGGCCTTTCTGGCCATCCACGTACCACTCGAAGAGGCCGAGGCGCGCCTGGCTGATTTCGCCGAAGGGGCGGGTATCTTCCTCGACGAGGCGCTGGCCGGCTTCCGGGAGCGCGCAGAGCGCATCGCCCGGCATGGGCTGCCGCCGGCCGAGATCCATTACGATGCGGGGTTCGGACGGCCGCTCGACTACTATACCGGCTTCGTGTTCGAGATCGGGACAGACGCGCTGGACCAGCCGCTGGCGGGCGGCGGGCGCTACGACCGGCTCCTGACGCTGCTCGGCGCCGAAAGGCCCATCCCCGGCGTCGGGTTTTCAATCTGGCTCGACCGCGTGGCAGCCTTGCGGGAGACGAAGCCATGAGCGTCACACTCGCCCTGCCCTCGAAAGGCCGCCTCAAGGAGGAGGCCGTGCGGCGGCTCGAAGATGCCGGCTATGCGGTCCGCCTGCCGGAGAACGACCGCCGGTACCGGGCCACGATGGACGGCCTTCCCGGGCTCGAGGTCGCCTTCCTGTCCGCCTCCGAGATCGCGCGCGAACTGGCCCGGGGCCGCATCGACCTCGGCGTCACCGGCGAGGACCTCGTGCGCGAGACGATCCCCGAATGGGAGGCGCGGGTTAAGATCGGCGCGAGGCTCGGCTTCGGCCATGCCGATGTGGTGGTGGCGGTCCCGGAGGTGTGGTTCGACGTCGCCACCATGGCCGATCTGGACGACGTGGCAGCCGATTTCCGCCAGCGCCACGGCAGGCGGCTCAGGATCGCCACCAAATACTGGCGGCTGACACAGCAGTTCTTCTCCCAGAAACACGGGATTCAGGTCTACCGCATCGTCGAAAGCCTCGGCGCGACGGAGGGCGCGCCGGCGGCCGGCTCGGCCGACGTTATCGTCGACATCACCTCCACAGGCTCGACGCTCAGAGCCAACCACTTGAAGGTTCTGGAGGACGGCATCATCCTGCGCTCCCAGGCCTGCCTGGTGGCCGCGCGCAAAGAGCGGCCGGAGGACGAGGCGAAGCTGATCGAGGACATGGCAGCCGCGCTCGACCGGAAGGCAGGCTAGAGGCGGGACAAGCTCGCCGGAGGTAATCCCCTCAACGTCTCCGCCCCTCGCCTTCCAGAACCTTCTCATAAAGGGAGACGTGGGACTCGACGTATTTTTGCAGCGAAAAGCGGTTGACGACGCGCTCCCGGGCGGCGGCGCCCAAGGCCTGGCGGTCCTCGGCGGCAAGCACGAGCAGTCTGGCCAACCCTGCCGCAAGGGCATGCGGCTCACGGGGTGGCACGACGACCCCCGTTGGGCCGACGAGCCAGCCGCTGTCTCCGACATCCGTCACCACAGCGGGCACGCCGCTCGCCATGGCCTCGCCGGCGGCCAGCGAGAACGCCTCACCCCATGCGGATGAAAGCACGAAGACGTCCAGCCCGGGTAGCAGTTCCGCGACATCGTGGCGAAGACCGAGGGTGGTAACGCGGTCGTCGATGGCGAGATCTCTCGCCGCGTCCCTGACCGGGCCGTTTTCATGGCCCTCCCCGGCGATCACCAGTTGAACATCGTGCCCATCGGCGATCAGTACGGAGACCGCCCTGACGAGGTTCACCTGATCCTTCATCGGGTGATATCGGGCAAAATGGCCGATGATCCGCCGCTCGGGGGGAATGTTCAGCGTCGCGCGCAGGTGGGCCCGACGGCTGCGTGTCGGATAGAAAGCATCGGTGTCGATGCCGTTCGGGATGACCGCGCTTCTGCGGGCGTTGAATCCGAGATGCTCGTGCTGGCGGGCCGCAATCCTCGAGCAGTAGCAGATCGCAGCCGCGAGATGCGACAGCATGGCGGAGAACCGGATGAGCCGATGCATCTTCGGCTCCTCGACGGCGATATCGGCGATAGTGTGATGCACGCTCCAGATCACCGGTGCGAAGGTAAAGCTCAGGAGAGACCCGAGCGAGCCGGCCATATTGCCGTGGTACATCCAGCCGTGAATGATGTCCGGGCTCTGCTGTCGTACCAGCCTGCGCAGATCGAGCACGTTCCGCGACCTGGGCCGGGCTCTTTGCATCGAAAGGGAGTGCAGGTTCGCGTGCCGTTGCGGCAGACTCGCGGCCATGGCGCCAGCCGGCAGCAGCGACAGGACGGTCGAGGGAAATCCCGCCTGGTCCATCCGGCCGACGAGGCGCGTCAGCATGATCTCGGCTCCGCCGACATTGAGACCGGTTATCGTGTGGAGTACCTGAGGCACGATCGTATTCCTCGCGTTTTCCGACGGTAGAGCGGACCCGGTTCGTTGTCAGGTCAGGAAAATCACCCGTCAGGTGCCGGCCAGCCTAAACAGAAGGACTTACGGGCATCGACGTCTTGGAGTGTGGGGTGTGGCCCAACCGCCAGCGACATCGGCGGAAAAGATGCTTTGCGTGAAAGCTTATTCGTCGACGACGCGCAGCTTCAGCGAGTTGGAACCGGTGGCGGCGGCAGCCTGCTTGACGGCCTCGCCCTTGGGCAGGCTCTTGCTTTCGGCCGCTTCGGCCTCCGGCGCGCCAAGCTCCAGCGCCTCGATCTTTTCGCCCCGCTTCGTCACCTTTTCCGCCGATGTCAGGATCATGTCGATGTCGCGGTTGGCCTGGGAGAAATGGGTCTGCAGCTTGCGCACCCGCTCGTCCAGCCGGGAGACGTCCTGCATCAGCCGCACGACCTCGGCCTGGATGAGATGGGCCTGCTCACGCATGCGCGCATCCTTGAGCACCGCCTGGATGACCTGGATGGAAAGCATGAGCAGCGACGGCGAGACGATAACGATGCGGGCACGGTGGGCCCGCTGCACCAGCGCCTCGAAATTCTCGTGGATCTCCGCGAAGATCGACTCCGAGGGCACGAACATGAAAGCCGTGTCCTGGGTTTCGCCATTGATCAGATACCGCTCCGCGATCGCCTTGACGTGGGTTTCGATGTCGCGGCGGAAAGCGGCTTCGGCCTGCCTGCGCCCCTCTTTGCCCTCCTCGCCTTCCGCCGCCTTGCGAATGGCGTTCCACGCCTCCAGCGGAAACTTGGCGTCGATGACGAGCGAAGGCGCGCCGTTCGGCATCTTCACCACACAGTCGGGCCGGTTGCCGTTCGACAGGGTGGCCTGGAACTCGTAGGCGGAAGACGGCAGGCCGTCGGCGATGATCGCCTCCATGCGCGACTGGCCGAAGGCACCGCGGGTCTGCTTGTTGGACAGGATCTGCTGGAGCTGGACGACCTGGCCGGCGAGCGACTGGATGTTGTTCTGGGCCGTGTCGATGACGGCCAGGCGCTCCTGCAGCCTGGACAGGTTTTCATGGGTTGACTTGGTCTGCTCGGTGATCGACTGGCCGAGCCGCGAGGACATGCCGTCGAGCCGCTCCGAGAGCGTCTTCGTGAGTTCCGCCTGGCGCGACCCGAACACCTCGGCGATGGTGCCCATGCGGCCCTGCAGTTCCGCCTGCGCCTTCGTCAGTTCCGCCATGCGCGTCTCCGCCTCGCGCGCCCGCGCCGCCGCCTCCTCGGCGGCCTGCGCGCGCATGCGGCCGGTGCGCCAGAGTGCGACGACGGTGCCGGCGGACAGAAGCACGAAAGCCGCGACGACGGTGACGAGCACGCCGCCCAGCGATATTTCCGCTGTTCCGAGTTGCGCGACGGGCGTGGAGAAAAGCGAAGCCGTTTCGTTCATGTCCGGCACTGTAGACGATTCGCACGCCCGCAATAAGACCAAAACGTGAACATATTCCGGTGAAACACGAAGTGTCCTATATTGACGCCTTCACCGGCAGCGATTACCTGACGAGCATGACGACCCGGCCACTCATCCTTCTTCCCGACCCGAAGCTGCGCGAGGTTTCCAAACCCGTCGAGCGCGTGGACGATGACCTGCGCAAATTCGCCGACGACATGCTGGAAACCATGTATGATGCGCCGGGCATCGGCCTGGCCGCCATTCAGGTGGGCGAACCGCGGCGCCTGCTGGTGCTTGACGTGGCGGAGAAAGACGAGCCGCGCAATCCGCAGGTCTTCATCAATCCGGAGATCGTCGAGCGCTCGGACGTCCGCAACGTGCACGAGGAGGGCTGCCTTTCCATTCCCGATTACTATGCGGAAGTGGAACGCCCGGCCGAGGTCACGGTCGACTACATCGATCTCGACGGCAAGAAGCAGACGCTCAAGGCCGACGGCATCCTCGCCACCTGCCTTCAGCACGAGATCGATCATCTTAACGGCGTGCTGTTCATCGACTATCTGTCGAAGCTGAAGCGCGACATGGTCGTGCGCAAGTTCAGGAAGCTCGCCCGCGAACGTACGCCCGCGGGCATGGTAGGCTAGGCCTGTAGACAGCAATGGCCGCGGTCTTTGTCGTCGAGTATGTCGCGAGCCTGAACCGGCGAAGCCGCAGCAACAACAGGCCCCCGGATCAAGCCGGTGAGATCATTTTCTCCGGGCGCACCAGCCGGTCGTAGTCCGCCTCCGAGACAAGGCCGCTCTTCAGCGCTTCCTCGCGCAGGGTGGTGCCGTTCCGGTGCGCGGTCTTGGCGATCTTGGCGGCATTGTCGTAGCCGATCGCCGGCGCGAGCGCCGTCACAAGCATCAAGGAGCGCTGCATCAGATCGGCGATCCGCTCCTCGTCCGCCTCGATGCCCTTGACGCAATTGTCCGTGAAGGAGCGCATCCCGTCCGAAAGGATGCGGATCGATTGCAGGACGGCGTTGGCGATGACGGGCTTGAAGACGTTGAGCTCGAAATGGCCTTGGCTTGCGGCGACCGTGACGGTGGTCTGGTTGCCCATGACCTGGGTCGCCACCATCGTCAGCGCTTCCGCCTGGGTGGGATTGACCTTGCCGGGCATGATGGAGGAGCCGGGCTCGTTCTCCGGCAGTTTCAGTTCGCCGAGCCCCGAGCGCGGGCCGGAGCCCAGGAAGCGGATGTCGTTGGCGATCTTGAAGAGATCGGCGGCAAGCGCATTGAGCGCGCCGTGGAAGGCGTTGAGCGCACCGTGGCTCGCCAGCGCCTCGAACTTGTTTTCCGCGGTACGGAAGGGCAGCCCGGCGATCTCCGCCACCTTCTCGGCGAAGGCCGCGTCGAAGCCGACCGGTGCGTTGAGGCCGGTGCCGACGGCGGTGCCGCCCTGGGCCAGCGCGTGCACGTCTTCGAGTGCCTCGGCAATGCGCCGGGCGCCGAGCTTGAGTGCGGCGACATAGCCGGAAAATTCCTGACCGAGGGTGAGCGGCGTGGCGTCCTGGGTATGGGTGCGGCCGATCTTCACGATCTCGGCGAAGGCCTTCTCCTTCTCTTCCAGTGCTTTCGTGAAGTGGTCGAGCGCCGGCAGGAGCTCGGCCGCCGCCTCGCGGCCGACGGCGATATGCATCGCAGTGGGAAAGGTGTCGTTGGACGACTGGCTCATGTTCACATGGTCGTTGGGATGAACAGGCTTCTTCGAGCCCTTCTCGCCGCCCAGCATCTCGATCGCCCGGTTGGCGATCACCTCGTTGGTGTTCATGTTCGACTGGGTGCCGGAGCCGGTCTGCCATACCGCGAGCGGGAAATGCCCGTCCAGCTTGCCCTCCACCACTTCGCCGGCCGCCGCCACGATGGCCTCGCCCAACTTCGGTTCGAGCTTGCCGAGCTTCATGTTCACCTCGGCGGCAGCCTTCTTGACGATGCCGAGCGCATGCACGAGGGGAACCGGCATTTTTTCCGTGCCGATGCGGAAGTTGGTCAGCGAACGCTGCGTCTGCGCACCCCAGTAGCGGTCGGCGGGCACGTCAATGGGGCCAAAGGTGTCGGTCTCGACGCGGGTCTTCATCGTGCGCTCCCAGTTCATCATTCACTGCCGGCCATATGCGCCATCGGGCCGTCATTTGCAAATGCGTCTCCCTGGATAATGACCCGGCAATGGCCGTCTACCGGCATGTCGGGAGACGATGGATCAAACGGGGCCTGTTCGCCGATCCGCCGGACTACGGCGGAAGAGCGGAAAAAGAAAAGGGCGGCCTGCCGGCCGCCCTTTCCGCAGGAATTGCGTGGTGCGTGAGCTTAGAAGCCCATGCCACCCATGCCGCCCATTCCACCGTCCGGCATTGCCGGGGCCGGCGCTTCCTTCTTCGGCAGCTCGGCGATCATGGCCTCGGTGGTGACCAGCAGGCCGGCCACGGACGCGGCGTCCTGGAGCGCCGTGCGCACGACCTTCATCGGGTCGACGATGCCGAAGGCGATCATGTCGCCGTACTCGCCGGTCTGGGCGTTGTAGCCGTACCTGACGTCACTGTTCTCGAGGATCTTGCCCACGACGATCGACGCCTCGTCGCCCGCATTGGTGACGATCTGGCGCGCCGGCGCCTGAACCGCGCGGCGGACGATGTTGATGCCGGCGTCCTGGTCGGCGTTCTCGCCCTTGACCGTGATCGCCGTCGAGGCGCGCAGAAGCACGACGCCGCCGCCCGGCACGATGCCTTCCTCGACGGCCGCGCGGGTCGCGTTGAGGGCGTCATCGACGCGATCCTTCTTCTCCTTCACCTCGACCTCGGTTGCACCGCCGACGCGGATCACCGCCACGCCACCGGCGAGCTTGGCGAGCCGCTCCTGCAGCTTCTCGCGGTCGTAGTCGGAGGTGGTCTCCTCGATCTGCGCCTTGATCTGCCCGACGCGTGCCTCGATCTCATCCTTGCGGCCCGCACCGTCGACGATGGTCGTCTCTTCCTTGGTGATCGAGACCTTCTTGGCGCGGCCCAGCATGTCGAGCGTGACGTTCTCCAGCTTGATGCCGAGATCCTCGGAGATCACCTGGCCGCCCGTCAGGATGGCGATGTCCTCGAGCATGGCCTTGCGGCGGTCGCCGAAGCCCGGCGCCTTGACGGCAGCGATCTTCAGGCCGCCGCGCAGCTTGTTGACCACCAGCGTCGCCAGCGCCTCGCCCTCGACGTCCTCGGCAATGATGAGCAGCGGCTTGGAGGACTGGACGACGCTTTCCAGAACAGGCAGCAGCGCCTGCAGGTTGGACAGCTTCTTCTCGTGCAGCAGGATGTAGGCATCCTCCAGCTCGGCCACCATCTTCTCGGCATTGGTGACGAAGTAGGGGGAAAGATAGCCACGGTCGAACTGCATGCCCTCGACCACCTCGAGCTCGGTCTCGGCGGTCTTGGCCTCCTCGACGGTGATCACGCCGTCATTGCCGACCTTCTGCATGGCCTGCGAGATCATCTCGCCGACTTCCTTCTCGCCATTGGCGGAAATCGTGCCGACCTGGGCAACCTCGGCGGAGGTGTTGATCTTCGTGGAAGCCT
Source organism: Nitratireductor sp. GCM10026969 (assembly GCF_042660605.1). Classification (NCBI taxonomy): domain Bacteria; kingdom Pseudomonadati; phylum Pseudomonadota; class Alphaproteobacteria; order Hyphomicrobiales; family Phyllobacteriaceae; genus Nitratireductor; species Nitratireductor sp. GCM10026969. The sequence goes on along the minus strand of NZ_JBHSUM010000154.1, from coordinate 2,100 downwards.
TGGCCAGATACTCGACCACCTGGTCGACGGCGAGATCAATGCCGCGCTTCAGGTCCATCGGGTTCATGCCGGCGGCAACCGCCTTGGCGCCTTCCTGGACGATGGACTGGGCGAGAACCGTCGCCGTCGTGGTGCCGTCGCCGGCCGTGTCGTTGGTCTTCGAGGCCACCTCGCGCACCATCTGCGCGCCCATGTTCTCGAACTTGTCCTCGAGCTCGATCTCCTTGGCGACGGTCACGCCATCCTTGGTGATGCGCGGCGCCCCGAACGACTTGTCGAGCACGACGTTGCGGCCCTTCGGGCCGAGCGTGACCCTCACCGCATTGGCGAGAATATCGACGCCCCTGAGCATGCGCTCGCGTGCGTCACGGGAGAATTTTACGTCTTTTGCAGCCATGTTCTCTTGTCTCCTGGCCTCGGGCGTGAGGCCGTTTGTCCGTTGAACCGATAGCGAACGGGCGAAAGGCTCAGCCGATCACGCCCATGATGTCGGATTCCTTCATGATGAGGAGATCCTCGCCGTCGAGCTTGACTTCGGTGCCCGACCACTTGCCGAAGAGAACGCGATCGCCTTCCTTCACATCGAGCGGAACGACCTTGCCGCCCTCGTCGCGCGCACCGGAACCGACGGCGATGATCTCACCTTCCTGAGGCTTTTCCTTTGCGGTGTCGGGAATGATGATCCCGCCAGCCGTTTTCTCCTCGGATTCGACCCGTCGAACGACCACACGGTCATGAAGCGGGCGAAAATTCGTCTTGGCCATGTCCTGAACCCTTGATTCGGATAATGAAATGGACTTGTCTCCGCCCGAAGAGGGCAGGAGCGCGATTAGCACTCCCTCGCAGAGAGTGCTAACAGCGGGGAGATAGTCGCCGCATCCTCCAGAGTCAAGCGAGAGCACGCGGTTGCCTTTCGGGGCGATTGTCAAACCGGCCTGACGAAGGCGCGCCGGGTTTGCTCCACTTCCTCGCGCATGGCGCAGCCCTCGATATGGTCGTTCACCAGCCCCATCGCCTGCATGAAGGCATAGACGGTGGTCGGGCCGACGAAGGTCCAGCCGCGCTTCTTCAGGTCCTTGGAAATGCGTGTTGAAACGTCCGTCTTGGAATTGGCGATCAGGGTCCGGTAATCGAGCCTCTCGGGCCGTTCCGCGGGACCAGGCTCTTGGCGCCAGAAATAGCGGGCGAGCGAGCCTTCCTCTTCGCAAAGCGCGATTGCCCGGCGGGCATTGTTGATGGTGGAGCGGATCTTGCCACCATGGCGGATGATGCCCTTGTTACCCAGCAGTCGCTCCACGTCGTCTTCGGTGAAACGCGCCACCCGTTCGAAGTCGAAACCCGCGAAGGCCTCGCGGAAATTCTCGCGTTTGCGCAGGATGGTGAGCCAGGAGAGGCCGGACTGGAAACCTTCCAGGCACAGCTTCTCGAACAGCCGCCGATCGTCGGCGACGGGCCGGCCCCACTCCTCGTCGTGATAGGCGAGGTAGTCCGGCAGGTTGGCGTGCCAGAAGCAGCGCTTCTTCCCGTCCGTGCCCTCGATCAGGCCTGAATTGGCCTCGTCCATGCTCATGCCCCCTGCTGATTATACAACCATAAGTTTAAATCGCCGTTTACCGTCTTGTTCAATCGGGCGGTAACCATGCCGAGCGGTTTTGCTCTCCTATCGCATTTTACGAAGCCGGATTCACCATTTGCTTGGCAGACCCGTGCACCATCCTGACAACGGGGCGCGCGATACCGCTGGGGAATGCGACGCGTCCCGAGGGAATCTCCGCGCCACCGCGACAGGCAGCTCGAAGAACGTAGGGTGCTCGCATGAAGGTTCTTGTCCGTATAGCCGTGGCCACCGCTTTCCTGCTCGCGGCGTCTGCCGTGCAGGCGCAAAACCGCTACGTCGAACCGCCTCCGGTGCTTGTCAGCCCCGACCTTTCGGCACCGTGGATCCAGCAGTTGCGGCAAACTCAGGAACGCGCCGCCATACGCCAGCGTGATAACAGACAAGCCCGGCCGCCGCAGGCGCAGCAGCGCCGGGTGAGACAGTCGCAGGTGCGGCAACCCGCCGTCGAGGCACGGCCATCGTCCGGCGAGCGCCAACCGCAG
>NZ_JBHSUM010000153.1:0-9577 GCF_042660605.1 Nitratireductor sp. GCM10026969 | reverse complement strand
AGGCGTCCCCACGGTGCTCGATGCCGACATGGCGGAGCCGGAGGTCTTCACCCTTCTCCTGCCGCTGACGGACCACGCCGTCTTCTCCAAACCGGCTCTCGAAGCCTTCGCCGGCAAGGGGCCCGAGCCGCTGGCCTCGATCGGCGCCTTCGGGTGCAAGGTCGCGGCGGTGACGGAAGGCGGCGAGGGCGTGCGGTGGCGCCAGGACGGCCATGCCCATCACCAGCCGGCTTTCCCCGTGCGCTCCGTCGACACGACCGGCGCCGGCGACGTCTTCCACGGCGCCTATGCCTTCGCAATCGCAGCCGGCGCGCCGGTCGCCGAGGCCTTCACTTTCGCGTCTGCCGCCGCGGCCCTGAAATGCACCAGGGCGGGCGGGCGCAGCGGAATTCCGACCCTGGACGAAACATTGCACCTATGGAGAACATGCGCATGAGCACGATCGGAAAGAGCCGCGGCCTCACCCGGCTGGCCGACGAGGACGGATACTTCACGATGGTGGCGCTGGACCAGCGCCCGCCGCTGATCGCTGCCATCGCGAAGGCGAAGTCCATCGCGCCGGAGGCCGTGACGTTTGCCGATATGCTCTCGGTGAAGCGCCTGCTCGTGAAGGCGCTCGCCGAAGACGCGAGTTCCATGCTCCTCGACCCGAATTTCGCGATTCCGGCGGCGATCGACATCCTGCCGTCGAAGACCGGCTTCATCGTGACGCTGGAGGATCACCGGTTCGAGGAGACGCCGGCCGGCCGTAGGTCGCGGGCGATCGACAATTGGAGCGTCGAGAAGATCCGGCGCGTCGGCGGCGACGCCGTCAAGGTGCTCGCCTGGTACCGGCCGGACGCCGGCCGGGACATCATCGCCCACCAGCAGGCCTTCGTGCGCACCGTCGGCGCGGAGTGCCGCCGCTACGACATTCCCTACGTGCTCGAGCTCCTGGTCTATCCCTTCCCCGACAACGCCGCCCACACGACCGACTACGTGGAATCGCCCGACAAGAAGGCGGAGCTCGTCATCGAGAGCGTTCGCGACTTCGCCAAGCCCGACTATGGCGTCGATCTCTTCAAGCTGGAAACGCCCGTGCCCGCCGCATCGCTGCCGGCGATGGACGGAAGCGGCGCCGCGCAGGCGACCGCCGGCGCGTTCGAAGAGATCGGCGGCATCTGCCGGCAGGCGGGCATTCCCTGGGTGCTGCTCTCGGGCGGCGCCACGCCGGCACAGTTCGACCGCGTGCTCGGCTACTCCTACGCGGCGGGCGCGCAAGGATTTCTGGCGGGCCGGACGATCTGGCTCGACGCGGTCCAGAACCATTTCCCCGACGAAGATGCCGTGTTGTCCGCGCTCGATCAGGATGGCCGAAAGCGGCTCAGGGATCTGACGGTTCTGACACGGGAGAAGGCGAAGCCGTGGAGTGGGAATTTCAGAACCGCCGATTTCGCCTTTGAAGGCGAATTCGCGGCGCGCTACGCCTGATACCGGCCGCCCGGTTCTCGCCCGATGGCGGCGTATCGATGTTCTGGCATGGATCCTCGGGTCAAGCCCGAGGATCCATGCCGGAACGATGCCGCCTCGCCGGCGGATAATATTAGGGTCGGATGACACCGGCACCGCCCGCCATTCTCCCGAGCGAAACCAAGGCCGGATCCGTTCCGCAACCATGTTCCGAAACGGACCCCGCCGCATTTCGCTGGTTTAGCCGAAGTCTGCCTCCCGCTATTCGAGGTAGCCGGACCCGTTGGCGGCCGCCGCTTCCTTCTTGAACAGTTCCAGAAGCTCCACGGCCTCCCCGCCGTACTCCTTCTCGATATGCGCCTCGAAAGCAGGCTGGGTCGCCTCGCGCATGGCGTCGCGCTGTTCGGGCGAAAGGGCCGACACCTCCATTTTTTCCCGAAGGCCCGCAATGCCGCGGTCGGAGGCCTCGATGATGCGGGCCAGGCCGCGCGAAGCGGCGACGCAGGACTGCGCGGCGTAGCGCACCACCTTCTGCTGTTCCTCGCTCAATCCGTCCCAGAACGCTTTCGACAGGAGGAAGATGTAGGGCGAGAACAGGTGGTTGGTGAGCGCGAGATGCCCCTGCACCTCGGCGAAGTTCGAGAACGAGATGATCGGCACCGGGTTCATCTGGCCGTCGATGACGCCGGTCTGCAGCGCCGAATAGACCTCGCCCCAGGCAAGCGGATAGGCCTCCGCCCCGAGCGCGTTCATGATGACCTGGTGCGAGGAAAGGGTCATGGTGCGCAGCCTGACACCCTTGAAATCCTCCAGATCGTTAATTGCCGTGTCGGCCGTGGTGACGGCGAAGAAGCCGCCGGTGTCGGGAAAGGCGAGGACCTCCACGTCGCCGAGATCGGCTTCGATGTCGGCCTTGAGCGCCTTGCCGAAGGTGCCGTCAAAAGCCTCGTAGGTCGCGGCATTGTCGGAGAAGGCGAAGGGAAGGTTCAGAACGTCGATCTTGGGATAATAGGAGGCCAACGAGCCGGTCGAGGAGATGGTCGCCTGGATGACACCGTCGCGGACCATCTGCACCTGTTCGGCATTGGTGCCGATCTGGTCGTTGGGATAGATCTCGACCTCGATCTCGCCGTTGGTGTCGGACGTCACGATGTTGGCGAAGACCGCCGCACAGGCGTGTCCGGGGTTGTCGAACGGATCGGGATTGTTGTCGTGCGCGAGCTTCAGGACGTGCTCCTGTGCGGCAACCGGCACGGCGGCCGTGGAGGCGACCAGCAGGGCGGCGAAGCCGCGGATCAAGGTGTTCTTCATAAGTCCACTCCTTCGGTTTCTTTCTCGGTTTGCGTCGAGCGCGCGGTCAGGCAAAGCCCAGCCAGCGCGGCACGAAGAGCGCCACGTCCTCCCAGAATGCGAACACGATGAGGATGGCGACCTCGGCGAACAGGAAAGGCCAGAGCTTGATGGCGATCCGCTCCAGCTTTTCGCCGGTCACGGACGACAGGACGAACAGGCAGGCGCCGACCGGCGGCGTCATCAGCGAGATATTGAGCGCCAAAATGAAGATGATGCCGGCGTGGATGGGTTCGAGCCCGATCTGCGTCGCAATGGGCACCAGGACCGGCGTGAGGATGATGAGGATCGCGGTGATGTCCATCACCATGCCGACGACGAGCAGGAGCGCGATCATCAGAAGGATGACGACATAGCGGTTGTCGGATATGGCGAGCACGGCCTCGGCGATCGCCTGCGGCACGCGGTTGAAGCTCATCCACCAGCCGAGCAGGCTGGCAAAGGCGATGATGACGAAGATGACGCCGCTGATGATGGCGGTGCGCAAAAGCATCCGGCAGAGCGCGGCGAAATCGATGTTGCGGTAGACGAAGACGCCGAGAAGAAGCGCATAGGCGACGGCGACGGATGCCGCCTCGGTCGGCGTGACGATGCCGCCGAGGATCCCGCCGAGAATGATGAATGGCATCGCCAGCGCGGCAATCGAATGCAGGAAGCTCTTGAGCACTTCCCGAACAGTCGCCCGCTTTTCCGCCTTCGGCAGGCCGTTGCGCGCGGCACCGAGCGCAATCACGGCCATGCACACGAGACAGATGACGAGACCCGGCAGAATGCCCGCCGCGAAGAGGCCGCCGATGGAGACGCCCATCAGAGATCCGTAAACGACCATGATGCCCGAGGGCGGGATGGTCGGGCCTATGATCGAGCCCGCGGCGGTGACGGCGCAGGCGTAATCGCGGCGGTAGCCCTGCCGGACCATCTCCGGCACCAGCGTCTTGCCGAAGGCCGCGGCATCGGCGGTCGCGGCCCCGGTAAGTCCGGCGAACATGACCGAGGCGACCATGTTGGCGTGCGCCAGTCCGCCGCGGAAATGGCCGACCAGGATATGCGCGAAGCGCATCAGGCGCTGGGTGATGCCGATGTGGTTCATGATCTCGCCGGCCAGGATGAAGAAGGGCATGGCCAGAAAGGGAAAGATGTCGAGGCTGTTGAACATCCGGCTCGGGCCCATTGCCAGGAAATGGCTGCCGCCCATGCCGACCATCCCGGCCAGCCCCGCCATGCCGATGGCGAAACCGATCGGCGTCCCGATCAGAAGCAGTGCGAAGAAGATGACGGCGACCAGCATCGCTCAGATCTCCGCCTGTTCTTCGAGGTGCTGGCCTCCCAGATCGCGCAAGAGCACGAGGAGGAGTTGCACGGCGGCAAGACCCGCCGCCACGGGAACGGCCGCGTAGGCCGGCCCCAGGCTGAGACCGAAGATCATCGCCTGCCGGGTCTGTCCCGATGCCGCGAAACCGATGCCGAACCAGAAGAGATAGGCAAAGAGCGCGAATGCGAGAAGGTCGGAGAGGATCAGCGCGGCGCGCCGGAGGCCTTCCGGCAAATGGTCGATAAGAACGGTCAGCCCGATATGCTCGCGCCGGACGATGCCGCTCGAGATCGCCAGCAGCACCGTCCAGATCATGAGATAGCGCGCGAGCGGTTCAGGCCAGTTGAACTGCCAGTGGAAATAATAGCGGTCGGCGACCCCGATCCACACGTCGACGACGAGCGCCGCCATCAACAGGATGAGGACGATTTCAACACCCCGGTTGAGATAGTCGCCGAGCCTCGCCGCTAGCTGCCTCATCTCGCCTCCCTTGTCTGCCGGGCCTTCAATCGACACGACCGCGCGCGGCGACGGGCACGCGCTCGACCGCGCCGTCGCGTGAAATCAGATGCACGTGATCGAACAGATTGGTGACCACGCAGGCATGGTTCGGAATGATGGAGAGGCGCTCGCCGATCACCGGCTTGCACGCACAGGCCGACACGTCGAGGACGCCGTGCTCCTCGCTCAGCATGGTGATCTCGGCCTCGGGATACTCCGTCACGAGTCCGAAGCCCGTGAGCCCCAGCGTGTCGCTCGACAATGCCTTGGAACCGGCATCAATGACGATACGCCCGGCCGTAGGCGCGGAGACGACGGTGGCGAGCACGCTCAGTGCGCAATCCGCGAGGCTGCAGGTGCCCCGGGCGACGAGCGAGCGGTCCATGTAGATATAGGTCCCGATACGATACTCGGTGACGAGCCGGTTCCCGCGGGCGTGCCACATGTCCGGCGTGCCGCCGCTCGAGACGGCCGGGACCTGAATGCCGGCCGCAGCGAACGCCTCCAGCGCAGCGGCCAGCCACTTCTCGGCCTCCTTCTGCCTGCCGGCGGCGGGATAGGTCATCAGGCCGCCGAAGGCGAGCCCACCTGCTTCCTCGATCCGGCGCGCAAGTGCCACGGCCTCCTCCGGCGACTGGACGCCGCAGCGGCCCATGCCGGTATCGCACTCGACGAGAACTCTGAAGGGGCGCGGCGCATCCGCGAAAGCCGTCGCATAGCCATCGACCGTGTATGCGCTGTCGGCCGTCGCGGCGAGCGTGATCGTGTCCGCCAGGCGCCGCAGGCGCTCAAGCTTTGCTTCGCCCAGGATATTGTAGGTCAGAAGGATGTCGTCGAGCCCGGCCTCGGCCATCACCTCGGCCTCGCCGAGCTTCTGGCAGGTGATGCCCCGGGCGCCGAGTTCCACCTGCCGGCGGGCGAATTGCGGCAGCTTGTGCGTCTTGATGTGCGGGCGTAGGGCCAGCCCGTGCGCATCCGCATGATCCTGCGCCTTGCGCAGATTGGCCTCGACGCGATCGCGGTCGATCACAACGGCCGGGGTCTCGATCTCGTCAACGGTCATGGAATGCACCCTCCTTAGTCGCCGATAGGCCGCCCCGGATCGCTCATGTTGAGGCCCGAGAGGCTGACGCGGATCCGCCGCAGGCCCTCGAGCACGCTCGGGCCGATCGATTCGGCCACCGTCATGGCGACGAGATCGACCAGGAACAGAAGCGCGTAGCGCCCTGAGGTCGGCTTGTAGAGCTGCGTATCCGGGGGGATCACAAACGGCAGGCAGATCTCCGCCTCCTTCGCCAGCACCGACTCGGGGTGGGTGATGGCGATCGTGCGTGCGCCGTACTGCCGCGCCACGCGCACGGATTCGATGGTCGACGCCGCCGCGCCCGAAGCGGAAATGGCAAAGACGACGGAATGCCCGTCGCAGACCGCGGCGGACATGCGCTGCATCTGCCCGTCCGTGTGCGCAACGATGGAAAGGCCGAGGCGGAAGAGCCGGTTCTGCATCTCCACCGCACCCATGGAGGAGACGCCGCCGGAGCCGAAGACGTAGATCTGGCGGGCCTTGATTGCCAGATCCGCGACGTCGTTGACGGTTCCCATGTCGATGGCATCGCGCACACGCTGCATGGCGTTCGCAGCGCCGTCGGCGATAGCGTCGACGATGCGCGCGTCGCGCTCGTCCCGCACCAGCGGCTCGGGAAAGAGATAGAGCCCGCCGATCGCCAGGACCTGCGCCAGCTTGAACTTGAAATCGCGCACGCCGTCGCATCCGAGCGCACGGCAGAAGCGCGTCACGGTCGGCTCGCTCACGCCAGCCCGCAGGGCAAGATCGGCGATCGGCGCCCTGGAGGCGTATTCGATGTCGGCGAGAATGACCTCCGCCAGCCGCCGCTCGGCCTTGCTGCCGTCGGCGGCCCAGATACGCAACCGGTTAACGATATCGGTCGTGGTCAAGCGACGCGCTCCCCGATCTGTTCCCCATAGCCTTTGTGGCCCTTGTTGATCGCAACTTGACAGCGAAAATGTAAAAAAGCAACATGAAATTACCGTTATATCCGGCGCTTTCCTTGGTCTTAACGGAATTTTGTCGGAAAATTTCATGCTTGGAGGGAAATTCGGCTCATGAAACAAACCTTCGGATCCTCGCACGTGCCCCTGTCGCCCGCCGTGCGCGCGGGTGACTTCGTCTTCTTATCGGGCCAGGTGCCCGCGCGCCCGGACGGGTCGATCGTATCGGGCGGGATAGAGGACCAGACGCGGCAGGTCATGGAGAATCTCAAAGCCGCGCTGGCCCTTGCGGACGCCGAGTTGTCGGACGTCGTCAAGACCACCGTATGGCTGGTCGATGCGCGCGACTTCGGCGGCTTCAACAAGGTCTACGGCAGCTATTTCGAGTCCGCTCCTCCAGCGCGCACGACGGTGGAATCGCGGCTGATGATCGACATCAAGATCGAAATCGAGGCGGTCGCCTACAAACCCCGCTGACCGAGCCCGCGACGACGGCCCGGCGCGGCAGAACCAACGAACAGGAACCAACCAATATGAATCTGGACCTCGTGCTTACCGGCGGCCGCGTCATCGACCCGTCCCGGAACGTCGACCGCATCACCGATGTCGGCTTCGCCGGCGGCAAGGTGGCGGCGTTGGGTGATGGATTGGGCGGAGACGCGGCCGAAGTACGGGACGTTTCGGGCAAGATCGTCACGCCGGGGCTGATCGACCTGCACACCCATGTCTATTGGGGCGGGACATCGCTCGGCATCGACGCGGAGGACTTTGCCCGCACGAGCGCCGTGACCACCTGCATCGACACCGGCAGCGCCGGGCCCGGCAATTTTCCCGGCTTCCGCAAGCACGTGATCGAGCCTTCCCAGACGCGCATCCTCGTCTACCTGCACGTGTCCTTCGCCGGCATATACGGCTTCGCGCCGGATCTGATGGTGGGGGAAAGCCACGACTTCCGCCTGATGGCGCCAAAACACGCCGCCAAGGTCATCGATGCCAACCGCGACGTGATCGTCGGCATCAAGGTGCGGATCGGCCGTCACGCCAGCGGCCCGCAGGGCATTGCGCCGCTCGACGTGGCGCTGGGCCTGTCGGACGAGACCGGCCTGCCCGTCATGTGCCATATCGACGAGCCGCCGCCCTCCTACGAGGCGGTGGTCTCGAAACTGCGCAAGGGCGACGTTCTCACCCACTGCTTCCGCCCCTTCCCCAATGCGCCGGTCAAGGGCGACGGCACGATCAAGGAGGCGGTGCTCGAAGCGCGCGAGCGCGGGGTCTATTTCGACATCGGCCACGGCATGGGCTCGTTCTCCTACCGCACGGCGCGGGCGATGCTGTCAGGCGGCTTCCCGCCCGACACCATCTCCTCCGACGTGCACGCCTTCTGCGTTGAGGGACCGGCCTATGACCAGCTCACCACGATGAGCAAGTTTCTCGGCCTCGGCATGCCGCTCGGCGAAGTGATTGCCCGCTCGACGGTGAAGGCCGCCGAAGCCATCCAGCGCCCCGAGCTCGGCACCTTCCGCGAGGGCGCCGTCGGCGACGCGTCGGTGCTGTCGCTGGCTGAAGGCGCGTTCGCGCTGGAGGATGTCGAGGGCGAGGTGCTGCGGGTCGGCGAACGGCTCCAGGCCGAAGGCGTCGTCCTCGCCGGGCGATGGTGGCACCCGCGATGAAATGGGAAGAGCTGACGACGCAGGAGATCGAAGCGATCGACCGGCAAACGGTCGTCGTCCTGCCCATCGCCGCGGTCGAGCAGCACGGCGCGCATCTGCCGCTGTCGACCGACTGCACCATCGGCATGCACCTTCTCGAAACGGCGGAGCGCCGTTGCGGCGCGGATATCCTGATCCTGCCGCAGATCAAGGTGTGCTGTTCCGACCACCACATGGACTTTCCCGGCACGCTGTCGGTGCGCCATGAGACCTTCCTCGCCTATGCCGAGGACATCCTGCGCTCCGTCATGGCGCACGGGTTCACCACCATCCTCGTCTTCAACAGCCATGGCGGCAATCAGGCGATCGCCCGCGTGCTCGTCGACAAGCTCGGCAACGAGAACCGCCATTGCCGGATCGCGCTTCTGACCTGGTGGACGCTCGCCGCCCCGGAACTGGCGGCGGTGCGCGAGAGTGGTCCCGGCGGCATCAACCACGCTTGCGAGTTCGAGACGGCGCTCATGCTCCACGCCGCGCCCGGCACCGTGCGAACGGACCTGATCGGCGGCATGTCCATCGCACCGACGGCGGATTGGGCCGAAGAGGACATGCTGAAGCCAGCCCGGGGGACGCTGTTCCGGACCATGAAGGAAAAATCCGGCGGCAGCGGCACGGTCGGCGACCCTTCCCTTGCCTCGGAAGCGAAAGGGGCGGCGATCACCGCTGCCGTGGTCGATGCGCTCGAAAGGGTGATCTCGGACCTGCGGCGAATGCCGCGCGGCTGATGGACAAGGGAGGAGAAAGCGCCTTGAGCACAACCGATTTCCTGCGCTGCGTGGCTTGTGGAAACGACGTTTCCATCGAGGTGGTCCCCTCCACCTGCCCTGCCTGCGGCGGCATTCTCGACCTGCATCTGGCGGAAGGCCCGCTGCAGGAAGCCGCGGACGACCTTACGAATCTGTGGCAATGGGCCGAATTCCTGCCGCGCTGCGCGCCAAAAAACCGGGTGACCCTTGGCGAGGCGCGCTCGCCGCTGCTTCACTGTCCGCGCCTGGGCGAACGGACCGGCCTTGCCGATCTCTGGATCAAGAACGATTCCGTCATGCCGACCGGCTCGTTCAAGGACCGGGCGATCGCCCTCGCCACGTCGCTCGCGAAGGAATACGGGCGCGAGGGTCTCGTTCTGTCATCGAGCGGCAATGCGGGGGCGTCGGCGGCCGCCTATGCGGCGCGGGCCGGTCTGCCGATCGTCGTTCTTGTGCCGGCGACGGCGCCGAACGCGAAGCTCCGGCAGATCGCCGCCGCC
>NZ_JBHSUM010000152.1:0-9735 GCF_042660605.1 Nitratireductor sp. GCM10026969 | reverse complement strand
TTGCCGCCCTGTTCGGCCTGCTCACCACGCTCGCCTTCGCGCTTCTGCCGCTCGGCCGCGCCCGCGACGTGCCGGCGACGGCGCTCTTTCGCGAGATGGGCATCGATGGCAAGGGCTGGCCCAGGCTGTCCTACATGCTGGCGGCCGGACTGATTGCGGCCTGCCTCGCCTTCCTCGCCATATTCTATGCGGACGAGCGCCGCATCGCGGCGATCTTCGTCGCTGCGACCGTGGCGTCCTTTCTGGTTCTGCGTGGTGTCGGCTGGGCCGTGCAGGCGCTGGCCCGCCGCGCCCCGCGCGTCCGCTCCACGGCACTGCGCCTTGCCGTCGGCAACATCCACCGCCCCGGAGCGCTGACGCCGTCGGTGGTCCTGTCGCTTGGCCTCGGGCTTACCCTGCTGGCCACCCTGGCGCTGATCGACGGCAATCTCAGGCGGCAGATCGCGGGCAACCTGCCCGACGTGGCACCGAACTTCTTCTTCGTCGACATCCAGGCAAACGAAGTGGACGACTTCACTGCGCTGGTGGAAGCGCAAGCACCCGACGGTAAGCTCATTCGGGTGCCGATGCTGCGCGGACGGATCGTCTCGCTCAACGGCGTCAACGTGGCCGACATCGAGGTGCCGCCCGAGGGCGGCTGGGTGCTGCGCGGCGACCGCGGCATCACCTATGCGGAAAACCAGCCCGAAAATTCGACCCTGACCGAGGGCGAGTGGTGGCCGGAAGACTATGACGGCGAGCCGCTTGTCTCCTTCACCGCCGAAGAGGGGCGCGAACTGGGCCTCGAACTCGGCGACACGTTGACCGTCAACGTTCTCGGCCGCGACGTCACCGCGCGCATCGCGAGTTTCCGCCAGGTCGAATGGGAGACGCTGGCCATGAATTTCGTCATGGTCTTTTCCCCCAACACCTTCGCCGGCGCGCCGCATGCCTGGCTGGCGACGCTGACGGCCCCTGAGGCCACGAGTGCCGACGAGGCGCAGATTCTCAACGCCGTGACGCGCGCTTTCCCCACGATCACCACCGTGCGCGTAAAGGATGCCCTCGACATCATCAACGAACTCGTCGCCCAGCTCTCCACCGCCATCCGCGCCGCCGCGGCCGTGGCACTCATCGCCTCCGTGCTGGTGCTCTCGGGCGCCCTTGCGGCCGGCAACCGGGCCCGCGTGCACGACGCCGTCGTGCTGAAGACGCTGGGCGCCACGCGGCGCACGCTCATTTCGGCCTTCGCGCTGGAATATCTCCTGATCGGGCTCGCCACGGCTCTCTTCGCGCTCGCGGCAGGCGGCGTGGCGGCATGGTACGTCGTCTCGCACATCATGACGCTGCCCTGGACCTTCCTGCCCGAGGTCGCCCTCTCGACCGTCGCCATCGCCCTGGTGCTCACCGTCGGCTTCGGCCTGATCGGCACCTGGCGCGTGCTGGGCCACAAGGCCGCTCCCGTGCTGCGGAACCTGTAAAGGCAGAGGAGGCCGGCAATTTCCCCGCGTGGAGCCGCTTGCGGCAAACCGTCCGTTTTAGTGTCTGCGGCTCTTGCTCTTGACACGAACAGATATCATATTTGAACCACGCATGCTGGAATCCCGCCAGCGGCGAGCGGCCGTGTGGCCGACACCCGACGGGAGAGTGCGAGAAAGAGGAAACAATGGCTGACCTTCGCAACTATCAGGCCCGCGTGGCGACCGGCGCACGCACGGACGCGGCCATCGACGAGGGCCTGCGCGCCTATATGATCCGGGTCTACAACCTGATGGCCATCGGCCTGGCAATTACCGGGCTTGCGGCCTTCGGCACCGTTTCACTGGCGACGACGAGTGATCCCTCGGCCGCCGTCGCGCAGTTCGGCAACGGCACGCTTCTCACTGCTTTCGGAAGCGCGGTGTACCTGTCGCCCCTGCGCTGGGTGCTGATACTCGCTCCCCTGGCGCTCGTCTTCTTCATGAGCTTCCGCATTCACAAGCTGAGCGTTTCGGCGGCGCAGACGACCTTCTGGGTCTATGCGGGCTTGATGGGGCTGTCGCTGTCGTCGATTTTTCTCATCTATACGGGCGAGAGCATCGTAAGGACCTTCTTCATCACCGCCGCTTCCTTCGGCGCGCTGTCGCTGTGGGGCTACACGACGAAGCGTGATCTTTCCGGCATGGGCTCCTTCCTGTTCATGGGGCTCATCGGCATCATCATCGCCTCGATCGTCAATATCTTCCTTGGCTCCTCGGCGCTGCAGTTCGCCATTTCGGTGATCGGCGTGCTCGTGTTCGCCGGGCTGACGGCCTACGACACGCAGCAGATCAAGGAGATGTACTACGAAGGCGACAGCCAGCTCGTGGCGGGCCGCAAGGCCATCATGGGCGCGCTGAGGCTGTATCTCGACTTCATCAACCTGTTCCTGTTCATGCTTCAGTTCCTCGGCAATCGCGAGTAACTGCAAAGGCCGGAACGAACGAGAAAGGGCGGTCCGACCGGACCGCCCTTTTTTTCTGACCGATGTTTCAAAGCCGGGGCGCCGGCTTATCTGCGCTCCACGTGTCCCAGGTCGCGCTCGGGGTTGATACAGTCCCGCACACGGCGCTTCAGCTCCGCCGCATCCGGAAAGCCTCCGTCGCGCTTGCGTTCCCAGACGAGCTCCCCGTCGCAATGAATTTCGAAGATGCCGCCGGTGCCCGGGCGCAGCGCCACCTCGTCGAGCTCCTCCGAGAACGTGGACAGAAGCTCCTGCGCCATCCAGCCGGCCCTGAGCAGCCAATTGCACTGCACGCAGTAGATGATGGATACGCGATGCGCCATATCCGCTTGCCTCACGCTGCGCTCAGCTTGGCCATGGTCTCGTCGTCGACCTCGAAATTGGCGTAGACGTTCTGCACGTCGTCGTCGTCCTCCAGGACGGCAAGCAACCTGAGCACCGATTGCGCGCGCTCCTCGTCGACGGGCGTGCCGGTCTGCGGCCGCCAGGTCGGGCGCACCCGCTCGGCCTCCCCGAGCGCCTGCTCCAATGCCGTGCTGACGTCGCCAATGTCCTCGAAGGCGCAGGTGATGACATGGCCGTTCTCGTCCGACTGCACGTCCTCCGCGCCAGCTTCGATAGCTGCCTCCATCATCGTGTCGGCGTCGCCCGCCGAAGCGGGATAGACGATCTCGCCCACCCGGTCGAACATGAAGGCGACCGAGCCCGTCTCGCCCAGCGACCCGCCGGCCTTGGTGAAGGCGGCGCGCACGTTGGAGGCCGTGCGGTTGCGGTTGTCGGTCAGCGCCTCGACGATGACGGCCACGCCGCCCGGCCCGTAGCCTTCGTAGCGGACCTCCTCGTAGTTCTCCGAGTCGTTGCCCGAGGCCTTTTTGATGGCCCGTTCGATATTGTCCTTGGGCATGGACTGGGCCTTGGCGTTCTGCACGGCAAGGCGCAGGCGCGGGTTCATGTCCGGATCGGGCAGACCGGCCTTGGCGGCGACGGTGATCTCGCGCGCCAGCTTGGAGAAGATCTTCGACCGCGCCGCGTCTTGGCGGCCCTTGCGGTGCATGATATTCTTGAACTGTGAATGGCCTGCCATGGGGCTCCTTTGTCGGAACGGTTCCAAAATTTCATGGATTGCCGGCGTTATAGTGAAATCGCCCGGCAACGTCCAGAAGCCGGCCTCACGCAATGGTTACGGCGCCCTGCATGGCGGACCAGCGGATCTTTGGATAGGATGACCGCTTGTCGATCCGGGAGAAGCCGATGCTCGCCTTCCGCCTGATTGCACCGCTCGTCATCCTGTTGCTCTCGTCCCTTGCCGCCCAGGCGCAGGAAACGCGGCCCAGCACCTGCCTTGCCATGGCCAACGCCCTGCCCGGCATCGTCTATGTGAATCTCCAGCCGGTCGCCGCCCAGGACGTGACGATCACTTATGCCGGTCACTCGACCTACGTCATCGAGACACCGGCCGGCGTGCGCATCGCCACCGACTTCGCCGGGGTGTACGGCACCAGTCCGACACCGGATGTCGTCACCATGAACAAGGCGCATTCGACGCACCACACGCCAAGTCCCGATCCCGCGATCGAGCACGTGCTCAGGGGCTGGAACCCAGAAGGCGGGCCGGCGCGGCATTCGCTGCTGGTCGACGATGTCTATATCCGCAACGTCACCACCGATATTCGCCGCTACGGCGTCTTCGAACCGGATGCCAACTCGATCTTCATCTTCGAGGTGGCCGGCCTGTGCATCGGCCATCTGGGTCACCTGCATCACCGGCTCGAGGATGCACACTACGCCGCCATCGGACGGCTGGACGTGGTGATGGTGCCGATCGACGGCGGGCTCACCATGTCGCTCGACGGCATGAGCGAGATCACGCGGCGGCTCTCCTCCTCCATCGTCCTGCCCATGCACCGCAATGCCACGCCGCTCGGCGCGTTTACGAGCAGGATGGGCGAAGGCTTCGACCTCGACTTCCGCGAGGGGCGGACGCTCACCGTCTCGCTGGCTACACTGCCCGAGCGGCCGACGATCGTCGTTCTCGACGGCGTGTGAGAACGCCTCAGGCCTCTTCCTGCAACGCCTTGTCCCGCGCTCGCTTGCGTCGCGCCATCATGTTGAGCGTCTCGACCAGCGCCGAGAAGCCCATGGCCGTGTAGACGTAGCCCTTCGGCACGTGGAAGCCGAAACCGTCGGCGATCAGCGTCATGCCGATCATCAGCAGGAAACCGAGCGCAAGCATGACCACGGTGGGATTGGCGGCGATGAAGCGCGACAGGGGCTCCGCCGCCAGGAGCATCACCGTGACGGCGCTGATGACGGCGATGAACATGATGGTCAGATGGTCGGTCATGCCCACCGCGGTGATGATGGAATCGATCGAGAAGACGAGATCGAGCAGCAGGATCTGCACGATTGCCGCACCGACGCCCAGCGTCACCTTTCCGCCGACCATGTTCTCCTTGGAGTCGTGCGGGTCCACAGTATGATGGATCTCCTTGGTCGCCTTCCAGACCAGGAACAGCCCGCCGGCAATCAGGATCAGATCCCGCCAGGAGAACCCGTGATCGAACAGCGTGAACACCGGCTGTGTGAGCTGCACGATGAAGGAGATGGTCGCAAGCAGGGCCAACCGCAGCACCAGCGCGGCGCCGATTCCCAGGCGCCGCGCGAAGGCCTGGTTTTCCTCGGGCAGCTTGTTGGTGAGAATGGAGATGAAGATCAGGTTGTCGATGCCGAGCACGATCTCGAGAACGACGAGCGTGACCAGCGCGACCCAGGCCTCCGGACTGGTGACGAAATCGAAATGCGAAAGCAACCAGTCCATGGGCCAATGCATCCTTCATCAAAAATCGCTGCGCGGCAGAGGTAAGGCCGGTTTGCGCGCCCGTCAACGCCAGAAGACGGGGACCGCCTCTTCTAGATGCGGGCCGAGCCGCAGCGGCGCGACCTTCTCCGCAAGCCCGGTCCGGTCGGATATCTCCAGCCCCACGCCGCAGATCGTGGCCGGCCCGCTGGCCGCCTCGAAGCGCCCCTTCGGTACTTTGGTGGTGAACCGGTTGAGCGGTTCTTCCTTGTCCATGCCGAGCGAGGAATCGTAATCGCCGCACATGCCGGCATCGGAGATGTAGGCCGTGCCGCCGGAAAGGATCTGGTGATCGGCCGTGGGCTGGTGCGTATGGGTGCCGATGACGGCGCTGACCCTCCCGTCCACGAAATGGCCGAAGCACATCTTTTCCGAGGTGGCTTCGGCGTGGAAATCGATCAGCGCCGCATCCGCCTGCGCGCCCAGCGGACAGGCCGAGAGCTCCTCCTCGGCGGCGCGGAATGGGTCGTCCAGATCGGGCATCATGAAGACGCGGCCCATGATGTTGGCGACTAGGATGCGCGCGCCGTTGCGCGCCGTGAAAAGCCCCGAACCGCGCCCCGGCGTGCCCTTTGGGAAATTGGCGGGTCTCAGGAACCGCTCCTCGCGCGGCGCGAAGCCCAGCGCCTCACGCTGGTCCCAGACATGGTTTCCGGTCGTCACCACATCCGCGCCCGCCTGCAGTGTAGCGGTGAAAATCTCCTCCGTGATGCCGAAGCCGCCCGCGGCGTTCTCGCCGTTGACCACCACGAAGTCGAGCTTGAAGTCGGAAATCAGGCCGGGCAGCTTCGCCCAGACTGCGGTGCGGCCGGTGCGCCCCACCATATCGCCGAGAAATAGAAGTCGCATATCCCTGCTCTTACAGGGGCGGGGCGAAGCTGCGCAAGCCGCTTTCGGTGAGGATTTCCGGGATGATCACGTCATGCGGCTCGTCAGGCACCTCCGCCACCTCCTGGCAATCGAAAGCGATACCGATGAGACGCCGCGCCTGTCCGTTCTCCCGCAGCCGCTCGATCGCCCGGTCGTAATAGCCCGCGCCATAACCGATGCGGTGCCCGCGCCGGTCGAACGCCGCCAGCGGGACGAGCATCAGCGAAGGCTCGAGCATCGCGGCCGTCTCGTCCGGTCCCTTGGTTCCGAAGCCCATGTCGACGAGCTGCGCTCCACGCTTGAGCTCGCGGAAGATCATGGTGCTCTTGTCGAGGAGCGCCGGCAGACAGAGCCGTGCGCCCCTTTCCGCCAAGGCCGCCATCAAGGGCCGGACATCGACCTCCGAGCGCATGGGCCAGAAGCCCGAGACCACCATCCCCGGAGCAGGTGCGATCTCCTCTGCCGCCTCCGCAAAGCCGAGGGATGCCTCCGCCCGCCAGAGCGGGTCGGTCGCGTCCCGGCGCGCCAGCGCCTCCGCGCGCAGGGCGCGCTTCATCTCTCTTGCCGTCGTCGTCATGCGCTCACCATTTGCCGGCACCATAGGGCGACCGCCGTGCGACGGAAAGGCCGCTCAACGACATGGCGCGTCAACATGAACGACATGGGGGAGAACGGTGATCCACGGCAACCGATGGAATGTCGATCCCGGGAACCTACAAGGTAGGTGGGCGCCGTGTAGCCAAGCCCACGGGCAAGGCCAGGGACAGCTCCCTTTCGGATCGATAAGGCCCCGGGGATATGATTTCCTGTCGCGAGGCGCAGATCACCGTTCGCAATATAGGCCTCCTGCCGCCCGCCCGCCAGAGAGCCGGGCGGCGATGGATGGGATTTCTGCATGTCCTTATCCATTGCTCCGCGGGCGGGGCAATGCCCGGAGGCAGGCACAATGACGGGTACGCGCTGGCACTTGCCGGGATCGTCGAGCTTCGCAAGGTCAAACCTGAGAAATGGAAGGGAAAAGGCGATGCCCGAACTCGAAATCCGGCGTCTGGCGCCGTCCGACAGGGAGGATTGGGCCATGCTCTGGCAGGGCTACAACACCTTCTATCAGCGCAGCGTCGAGGAACGCGTGACCACGCGCCTGTGGCCGCGGCTGCTGCACAAGGAAGAAGAACCGCACGGCTTCTGCGCGGATCTCGGCGGCAAACTGGCCGGGTTCGCCCACTATTTCTTCGTCCCGTCGACATCCGACTGGAATCCGCGTTGCTACCTGCAGGACCTGTTCACGGATCCGGCCGTCCGTGGACGCGGCATCGGCCGAGCCCTCATCGAAGCCGTCTACGCAGAAGCCGACCGCAGGGAGGCGGCGCAAACCTATTGGCTGACACAGGAGTTCAACCACACGGCCCGCAAGCTCTACGACAAGGTCGGGCGGGCGACACCTTTCATCAAATATCAGCGCGCCTGAGTCCGGCTTCACGCCACACCGCGCCGCCCCACCTTCCTGTGCCCGACGGGCTTTAGCGCCTCCGCCTCGTCTCCGGCCTTCACCCCTGCCTGCGCGCCGGCGCCGAAGACCATCTCGAGGAACTCGACCAGCCATTGCTTCAGATGGATGTCCCAGATGAAGCGGCCGCCCAGATGGTCGCGGCCGGGCTGGGCGCCGGGAAGCACGAAGCGATGCGCGCCGTGCACCACCCAGCGCTGCATCATGGTCCGCGTCAGCTCGGCGTGGAACTGGATGCCCCAGGCATTCCGGCCGTAGCGGAACGCCTGGTTCGGATAGTGCTCCGCCGTGGCGAGCAGCGTGGCGCCGGAGGGCAGCGAAAAGCCCTCGCGGTGGAACTGGTAGACCATCTCCGGCCAGTGCAGGAGCCGCCGCCCCTCCTCGGTCGCCCGCAGCGGATACCAGCCGATCTCGACCAGCCCGTCGTCGTGGCTTTTGACCTGTCCGCCCAGATGGTTGACCAGCATCTGGGCACCGAGGCAGATGCCGAGGAAAGGTTTGTCCTCTTCGAGCGGCACGGAAACCCATTCGGTCTCGCGCTGCACGAATTCGTCGTGATCGTTCGCGCTCATCGGCCCACCGAAGATCACGGCGCCCGCGTGCTCGGCAAGCGTGTCGGGCAGGGAATCGCCGAGCGGCGGCCGGCGAATGTCCAGGCTGAACCCGCTGCGTTCGAGAAGCTGGCCCACGCGGCCGGGGCTGGACATTTCCTGATGCAGGACGACCAGGATCTTTTTCGCGTTCCCCCTGCCCATGTGCACGGCTACGCGCTTCCCTCCCCGCCTTCGGCCTGCTGGACACGCTGGCGCATCGTCACGCGGGTGCGCGTGTCCACGCCGATGAGCTCGGCCACGCGCCAGACCAGATTGTCCTCGAGCTCGTGCAGTTCCCCGTCGGCGTAGACGATCTCCCACATCAGCCGAATGAACTCGGCCCGCGCGTCCTCGTCCAGATTGTTCTTCAGAACGCTCGTGAAGATGTAGAGATCGACGGCTTCCGCCTCCGCCTCCTCGCCGGCCTTCATCAGCGCTTTCAGTTCGGGCCCCTTCACATTGTAGGCCGCCGAGAGCGTCTCCTTCAGCCGGTTCTGCTCTTCGGCGCTGCGCTCGCCATCGGCGTTCATCACATGGATGAGGAGTGCTGCGGCCGCCACCCGGGGGTCGTCCACATTCAGACGCTGGGATCCGCCGTCACCTGCCGGCAGATCCTTCAGGAAAGAGAGAATACGCTCGAACAAATCCGAATCCTTTGGAAAGCATTGTTTGCATCATGCGAAGCGGCCATCAGCCAAACAAGGTCTTTTTTCGCCGGATCGCGCCGAGGTGAGAAAAATGATCACGCGGCCGTGCGGTTCCCCGCACCGGCGATCATCGCCACACGAACATCAAAACAGGCGAAACCGCGACGAGGCCTGCCGCTCCGCATCCTCCGGTTCGACGCCGGGATCGTCGGGCAGCGGCGGGCGCGCTTCTTCGCTCCGTTTGCGGGGCGGGACCGCCTCCTCGTTCTCCCCGTCGCCGTTCGGTGGAGCGGCGGCCTTCCCGCGCTCCTTCGGTGGCTCCTCGGGCTCAGCCGGCTTCTCCTCATCGATCTCCGGCTCCGGTTGTGCTTCGGGTTCCAACGGCGCTTCGGCTTCCCGGGGCGTCTCCGTGGCCTCGAGCGCCGGCTCGGCCTCCACGGTGACCACGGTTTCTTCGGGCACGACGTCTTCGCTTCCGGAAGCTGTTTTTTCTTCGCGCGGCTCCGCTTCGATCGCCGGCAGCGCGAGCGCCTCTTCGCCTTCCAGAACCTGGCCGAGCCGCTCCACCGGCACGCGCCATTCGAAAGCATCGAGCTGCCCGGTCACAGGCGAGGCGGGCATCCACCGCTCCGAAACGAAGCCGTCGGCCACCCAGGCCGGGTCGCGCGGTGCGCGCACCGCCTTGGCGAGCCAGTGGCGCACGCGGCCCTGATCACCGGTTTCCGCTTCCTCGATATCGGCCAGAAGCAGGAAGGCACCCTCGCGCGGGGCAAGCCGTACCGCCGCTTCAGCGGCACGCC
>NZ_JBHSUM010000151.1:0-9870 GCF_042660605.1 Nitratireductor sp. GCM10026969 | reverse complement strand
CGGGCGCGGCGATCGGCGGCGCGGCGGGTGCGGTCGCCGGCGGCGCGATCGACACCGTCACCCCGCCGCGGGAAGTGGTGACCTACGTCGAACAGAACCGCGTCGACCCCGTTTATCTCGAGGGCGAGGTGGTCGTCGGCGCTGGCGTTCCTGAAACCGTCGAGATGCGCGAGATTCCCGACTATGACTACCGCTATGTCTATGTGAACGGACAGCCGGTTCTGGTCGAGCCGGAAAGCCGCCGCATCGTCTACGTGGTTCGGGACTGAGAACGGAACGAAACGAGTCGGCGCCGTCGATCGGGCGGCGCCGGCCTCCCTGAGCGGTCAGACTTGACTCTTCCCGGCTTTTCAGGCTAGACGCGCCTACTTTCCGCGACGAGTTGTAAACTCCGAGCAGCCGACCGGGACGTCCTTGGCACTGAAGGACACCGATCCCGGAGGTCAACACCCGGCAGCGCGATGCGCCCCCGGGTGCTTTTCGGCTTTGCGCGAGGTTTAAGCGCGGGCGCGGATATATTACCTCTCGTATCTGAAGTGATGCGAGACCATGAGGAACGCGGATGTTTGAGAACCTGCAGGAGCGCCTTGGCGCAATCCTGAACAATCTCACCGGGCGCGGGACGCTTTCGGAGGCGGATGTTTCGGCTGCGCTCCGCGAGGTGCGCCGGGCGCTGATCGAAGCCGACGTGGCCCTCGACGTCGTGCGTTCCTTCACCGACCGCGTGCGGCAGAAGGCCGTGGGCGCGGAGGTCCTGAAGTCGGTCAAACCCGGCCAGATGGTCGTCAAGATCGTCCATGACGAACTGGTCGAGATGCTGGGCGCGGAAGGCGAGACGATCGATCTCAACGCGCCCGCTCCCGTCGTTCTCATGATGGTCGGCCTGCAGGGTTCCGGCAAGACCACCACCACCGGCAAGATCGCCAAACGGCTGTCCGAGCGCCAGGGCAAGAAGACCCTCATGGCCTCGCTCGATACCCGCCGCCCCGCCGCCCAGGAGCAGCTCAAGCAGATTGGCGAGCAGACGGACATCGCCACGCTGCCCATCGTGCCCGACCAGAGCCCGGTGGACATCGCCCGGCGCGCCGTGCAGGCGGCGAAGCTCGGCGGCCATGACGTCGTCATCCTGGATACGGCCGGCCGCACCCATATCGACGAGCCGCTGATGGCCGAGATGGCCGACATCAAGCGCGCCGCGAACCCGCACGAGATCCTTCTGGTCGCCGATTCGCTCACGGGTCAGGACGCGGTCAACCTGGCGCAGAATTTCGACGAGCGCGTCGGCATCACCGGCCTCGTACTGACGCGCATGGACGGCGACGGGCGCGGCGGCGCGGCCCTTTCCATGCGCGCCGTCACCGGCAAGCCGATCAAGCTTATCGGTACCGGCGAGAAGATGGATGCGCTCGAGGAGTTTCACCCCAAGCGCATCGCCGACCGCATCCTCGGCATGGGCGACATCGTCAGCCTGGTGGAAAAAGCCGCCGAGACCATCGACCAGGAAAAAGCCGCGGCGATGGCGAAGAAGATGCAGGCCGGCAAGTTCGACCTGAACGATCTCGCCGACCAGCTTGCGCAGATGCAGAAAATGGGCGGCATGGGCGGCATCATGGGGCTGATGCCCGGCATGGGCAAGATGAAGGACCAGATGGCCGCCGCCGGCTTCGACGACAAGACCTTTGCCCGCCAGATGGCCATCATCCAGTCGATGACGCCGAAGGAGCGCGCAAACCCGGACCTCCTGAAGCACAGCCGCAAGAAGCGCATTGCCGCAGGTTCCGGCACGGATGCCGCGCAGATCAACAAGCTCCTGAAGATGCACCGCCAGATGGCCGACATGATGAAGGCCATGGGCGGCAAGGGAAAGAAGCGCGGCATGATGCAGGGCATGATGGGCGGCATGGCCCAGAAGATGGGCCTTGGCGGTATGGGCGGCATGCCGGACCTGTCGAAGATGGACCCGAAGCAACTCGAAGCCCTGCAGAAGGAGGCGGAGGCCGCGGGCCTGTCGCAGGGCGGCGGATTGCCGAAGGGCCTGCCCGGCCTGCCGGGTACGAGCGGCGGATTGCCGGGTCTGCCGGGCGGCGGTGGCGGCCTTCCCGGCCTGCCCAGGAAGAAGTGAGGGCACGACCGTGGGCGCGGATACGAGCGAAGTCCGGGCGCAGCTTCATGAGCTGCGCGCATCCATCGACAATATCGATGCCGCGCTGCTCCACATGCTGGCGGAGCGCTTCCGCTGCACCAAGGCCGTGGGAGTCCTCAAGGCAACGCACGATCTGCCGCCAGCCGACCCAGCCCGCGAGGAGCAGCAGATTGCCCGCCTGCGCCGGCTGGCCGACGAGGCCAATCTTGACCCGGATTTCGCGGAAAAGTTCCTGAACTTCATCATCAAGGAAGTGATCCGCCATCACGAGGCAATCGCCGAGGAGCACGGCAACAACACGGTCACACCGAAAGAGGCGGAGGCATGATCCCCGTGCTGGAAAGCGAGCGCCTCGTGCTGCGCGGCTGGCGCAAGGACGATTTTCCAGCTTACGCGGCCTTCCGTGCCGACCCTGAACGCACGCGCTATATCGGCGGGCCGCAAGCGGAGTGGAGTGCGTGGACGCGCTTCACCTCCATGATCGGCGAGTGGGCGCTCAACGGCTATGGTCTTTTCGCCGTCGACCGCAAGGAAGACGGCGCGACTGTGGGCTTCGCCGGATTGTGGCATCCGCCATACATCGACGGACCGGAGTTGGCCTGGTCGCTGTACGCGGGCTTCGAGGGCAAGGGTTATGCGCTCGAGGCCGCCCGGTGCGCCCAGGTCTGGGCGCGTGAAAAGGGCCTGCCGCCGCTGATCAGCTTCATGCACCCCGAGAATCTGCCGTCACAGGCGGTAGCCAAGAGGCTGGGGGCCACGCCCCTGCCGCCAACCACCCTGCGCGGCGAGCCGCGCTTGTGTTTCCGGCACACCGTGCCGGCCTGATTGTCATCATCGAAAGGAAGAACCATGGCACTGAAGATCCGACTGGCCCGTGCGGGCTCCAAGAAGCGTCCCTACTACCACATCGTCGTGGCCGACGTGCGTGCGCCGCGCGACGGCCGTTTCATCGAGCAGTTGGGTTCCTGGAACCCGATGCTGCCCAGGGACGCCGAGCGCGTGAAGCTCAACGAGGATCGCATCAAGCACTGGCTCGACAACGGCGCCCTGCCGACCGACCGCGTCCTGCGCTTCCTCGACCAGGCGGGCGTTGCCAAGCGCCCGGAACGCCAGAACCCGAAGAAGGCCGAGCCGGGCAAGAAGGCCCAGGAGCGCATCACCGCCGCCAAGCAGGCCGAGGAAGAGGCGAAGGCGGCCGCCGCCGAGGCCGAAGCCGCCGCCGCCGAGGCGCCTGTCGAAGAGGCCCCGAGCGAGGAAGCCGCGGGCTGAGAGGAATTGCCGAACAGGCTGTTTCAATGGCGGGCTTCGGCCCGCCATTTTGCTTTCGGCACGCCGAGGTTAGCCGGCGATTCCTCAAGCTTTAGGAACGAAGGTGCTCGATGATCCTGTCCGCACGTTCGACCAGAAATGCGCCGCAGAACAGGTAACCTGCCGGCACCAGGTTGGAATAGAAAACACTTCTGAAGGACCTGAAGAGAGCAACGGCATCGATAGAAGGGCCCCGCTGCAAGCTCATCATATAAAAATGTATGCCGAAGAGAACGGGCACGAATCCGGCAATGAGCATCACCAGTGCGCCGAAGAATAATATTCGCGGGCCGAGAATCATGCCCGATTTGTAAATTCGCTCAAACATATCGACCTCTCTGAAAAAGCAATAAACAAATTGGCGTCCCGCGCGTTACGCCTCAAGGAGCGCGACGGTCCCGCAATATAAAACGCGGATACCAAGGCAGGTAATAGCGGCAGGAACGTGGCGAGGCAGGCTCGCGCCTCCCTCGCTGACAGCCAACGGCACCGGGATACGCCCGCTTGATGCGGCGCGCTTTTACGATCCGGTGCAAAAACAGCGTTGCTTTTCTCCCCGTCGCGGGAAAAGCGCAATGCGAACCCTTTTTCCCGGGGAGGATTTGAAATAGGTCTTCGCCATCGCTAGCTGCGTGTCGAGGCATACCATACAAGGAAACGTCGAATGAGCACTGCCGCGATGCAGAAAACCGAAGCCGATCAGGATCTGGAATTCCCGATTCCGCCCGGGGTCTTCGCCGAGCGCGTGGTTTCGGTGAAGCATTACACGGACCGGCTTTTCGCCTTCCGCATCACGCGGCCGCAGAGCTTCCGCTTCCGCTCCGGCGAGTTCGTGATGATCGGCCTGCCCAATGCGGCAAAGCCCGTCTTCCGCGCCTATTCCATCGCCAGCCCCGCCTGGGACGAGGAGATCGAGTTCTTCTCCATCAAGGTCCCGGACGGACCGCTCACCCAGCACCTGCAGAAGATCCAGCCGGGCGACACGGTGCTCATGCGCCAGAAGCCGACCGGCACGCTGGTCAACGACGCGCTGACGCCGGGCAAGCGGCTTTACATGATTTCGACCGGCACGGGCATCGCCCCCTTCGCCAGCCTGATCCGCGATCCCGAAACCTATGACAAGTTCGACCAGCTCATCCTCACCCACACCTGCCGCGACGTGGCTGAGTTGAAATACGGCGAGGAGCTGATCGCGGCCACACGCGAGGATCCCCTGATCGGCGAGCTCACCGAAGGCCGCCTGCACCACTTCACCTCGACCACGCGCGAAGACTCGCCGCAGATGGGCCGTGTCACCACGCTGATCGAGAACGGTGAACTGTTCAAGGCACTGGGCACTCGACCCTTCGATGCGGCGGAAGACCGGGTGATGATCTGCGGCTCGATGGCCATGCTGAAGGATGTGAAGGCGCTGGTGGAAAAAGCGGACCTCAAGGAAGGGTCCAACGCCGAGCCGGCGGATTTCGTGGTCGAGCGGGCTTTCGTCGGATAGAGCATTTTGCAGCCAAGTGGAATCACTTGGCGTGGCACAAATGCGGCAAAACAAGCAGATAGAGCAGCCAAGCAAACGAATGTGAGCGCACACTGCTCTAGCGGCCTACCGTTCCAGCCGGGAGGCGAGGATGACCGTCACCATCTACCACAACCCGAAATGCGGCACTTCCCGCAACGTCCTGGCCTTGCTGCGCCAGGCAGGGGAGGAGCCGGTGGTGGTGGAATATCTGAAGAATCCGCCGAGCCGCGAGAAGCTGGTCGCACTGATCGAGGCAATGGGGATTACCCCGCGCGACCTCCTGCGCCGCAAAGGCACACCCTATGACGAGCTGGGGCTCGGCGATGAGAAATGGAGCGATGACGATCTCATCGACTTCATGCTGGCCCATCCGATCCTGATCAACCGGCCGATCGTCGAGACACCGCACGGCACGAAACTGTGCCGCCCCTCGGAAACGGTGCTCGACCTGCTGCCCGATGCGAAGATCGGCACTTTCCGGAAGGAAGACGGCGAGGTGGTCAAGCGCTAGCGTCAGTGGCCAATTGTGACCCGATGCGCCCCGGGCGGATCAAAGCGCCCCCTCACGCGTTCATGCCGGGTGTCTACCATCGGAGCCGGCCATGGACGTTTTACGCATACTGCTCGCCATCCTGATTCCGCCACTCGGCGTGTTTCTGCAGGTCGGTATCGGGCTGCAGTTCTGGATCAATCTTCTGCTGACCCTTCTGGGCTACATTCCCGGCATCATCCACGCGGTGTGGATCATCACGCGGCGTTGATACGGCTGGAAACGGATTTGCACAGCAAAAGCGAAGATGAACGGCTGGCCGAAATGGAGCGGCTGGCAGGGCTGCTCGATTCGCGCTGGCGGATTCCGGGAACCCCTATTCGCTTCGGGATCGACGCTGTGGCCGGCCTGATCCCCGGCATAGGCGACGCGGCGACGGGCATCGTCTCCGCCTATCTTCTCTATCGCGCCGCCCGAATGGGCGTTCCACGCACCACGCTGGCCGCGATGGGCGGCAATGTTCTGCTCGACGTGGTGTTTGGTGCCATCCCGCTGCTCGGATCGGTGTTCGACGTGTTCTTCAAGGCCAACAACCGCAATATCAGGCTTCTGCAGCGCCATCTGGAACGGCAGGCGCGCTCTGAGAAATAGTGGACCGCCGGCGGCTTCCAGCAGGCAGGATTTTATGCGATGCCTTGGGAAATGACGGAGATCCGTACATGGCCGAAACATTCGTCATCGCACAGGGCGGCGGGCCGACCGCCGTCATCAATCAGACGGTCGCCGGCGCGACGCTTCAAGCGCGCAAGCGCTTCCCCGGCGCCAGGGTGCTCGGCGCGCTGCACGGCGTGCGTGGCGTGCGCGACGGGCGCTTCGTCACGCTCTCTGATCTTTCCGATGAAGAGTTGCGAAGATTCGCCGCCACGCCGGGCGCCGGCCTCGGCTCGACCCGCGACAAGCCGGACGAAGCCTATTGCGAGAAAATCCTGAAAGGGCTCGAGAACGCCGGCGCTGACGCCTTCATCTATATCGGCGGCAACGACACGGCCGGCACCCAGGGAATCCTGTCGGACGCATCGGGCGGGAAGATGGCTTGCGTCCACGCGCCCAAGACCATCGACAACGACCTCGTCGAGAACGATCACACGCCCGGCTTCATCTCCGCGGCCGCCTTCGTTGCCGGTGCGTTCCTGAGCGTCGACCTCGATTTCCGGGCGCTGCCGGGCATCTATGTCGGTATTGTCATGGGCCGCCACGCGGGCTTCCTCACCGCGTCGTCCGCCGCCTGGTCGCTCGATGGCGGCGGCGCGCCCCATCTCGTCTATGTGCCCGAGCGAGCCTTCGAACGCGCGCGCTTTATCGACGACGTGCGCGCCACCCTCGACCGTCACGGCCGCTGCATCGTCGCCATGTCGGAGGGCGTGGTGGGGCCCGACGGGCGCTCACTCGTCGAAACGCTCGTGCCACCGGAGCTGCAAGAGCGTGACCAGCACGGCAATCTGCGCCTCTCCGGCGCGGATCTCGGCCAATCGGTCGAACGCATCCTGGCGGAAGACCTGCCCGGCACACGGGCACGGGTCGACACCTTCGGTTACCTGCCGCGCGGCAACATCGCCACCACCGACGCGACCGACGCCCGCGAGGCCTTCCAGGCGGGCGCCTTCGCCGTCGATGTGGCGGAACAGGGCAGCGGCTCGGTGGCGCTGCAGGTCGATGGCGGCCAGACCGTCTGCCGGCGCGTCCCGCTCAACGCCGTGGCAGGCAAAACACGCCACATGCCCGATGATTTCCTGCATGCCTCCGAAAGCCGGCTTTCCGATGCCTGCCTGGAATATCTGGCGCGTCTCGTGCCGCGCCGGTACCAAGTGGCGGCGCCCTTCGTCTGAGCGTCATCGGCACGTCCCAGCATGCCTGCCGCAGGTGCACTCGGCAAAGGGCAAGCATTGCGCGGACGGCCGGATCATCGGTGCGAAGCCCAGCCTGGCCAGCCGCGTCCCGGCAGCAGGCGGCCGGGACAGATAGTCTCCTCGGATATCCGAGAGAAGTTGGTCGAAAAAAGCCTGAACGGGTTTCATGGCGTTCTCCCAAGCGATCCACGCGATCGGCTATCCGAAAGATGAGTGAGGCCGGCGCCGACCGCCAGCAAGTTCGCTTCAGGCTGACTTGAATGGAATTCAAGTGTGGGCGGCGAGCGCCTCGAGCCAGCGCTCAACCTGCCGTGTCGCGGCGGTGGGCGCGATGTCGGCCGGCCGGCACAGGTAATAGGCGGTGCCGCTGGGGTCGTCCGCGCCGAAGGGAGCGACAAGCGTGCCCCGCGCCAGGCGCTCGTCGACGAATGGGGAGCGGCC
Organism: Nitratireductor sp. GCM10026969; assembly: GCF_042660605.1. Classification (NCBI taxonomy): domain Bacteria; kingdom Pseudomonadati; phylum Pseudomonadota; class Alphaproteobacteria; order Hyphomicrobiales; family Phyllobacteriaceae; genus Nitratireductor; species Nitratireductor sp. GCM10026969. Next base: position 2,068 of record NZ_JBHSUM010000151.1, on the reverse strand, counting down.
TATGGCGACGCCCTGTCCTCCCTCGGCGGCCCGCAGGGAATCCTCCTGGCCTTCGATTCCGATCATCGTCCCCGGCTCGGGCGGCGGCAGGCCGCGCACCCGGCTCCACTCCTCCCATTCTTCCGGCGAACGGGTGTTGAGGATCAGGCGCGCCCGTTTCAAGGTGGTGTCCGGGCGCTCCTGCGGGTCGACCCGGAGATAGCCGGGCGCACAAACCGGAAAGGCTCTTTCCTCCAGAAGAAGGCGCGAGACAAGCGAGGGCCATTGACCTCGCCCGTGCCGAATGGCGAGATCGATCTGGTCGCGCCGCAGATTGAGCGGGCGTATGGTGGTCACGAGCTGAACTTCGATCTCCGGATGCTGCCGCTCCAGTTCGCCGAGATTCGGGATGAGCCAGGTCACGGCAAGGGTGGGATGCAGCGTGACGCGCACGACCTTTCGGCCCGTCTGACCCATGATCGTTTCGGTCGCTGCCTGGATCCGGCGTATGGCCGGATCGATTTCAGCCAGATAGCGCTGCCCGGCCAGCGTCAGCCGCGCGCCGTTTGCGGTGCGTTCAAACAACGCGACGTGGAGATACTCCTCGAGGCGCCGCACCTGATGGCTGATCGCCGATTCCGTGATGCCAAGCGCCTCCGCCGCCTCGCGAAAGCGCTCATGGTTGGCAGCGGCATGAAAGGCGCGCAGCGCCGCAAAGGGCGGCAGGCGTGATCTCTCCGACATGCGAGAGAGCTTGGCAGGAGCATGAATTCCTTTCAAGTCTCCTCCGTCTGGAGGGGCACGCCGCCTTGGAAACGTGTGGGCTCGCCTCAGCGGATCTCCGGCAGCGCGTCGCGGCACGCGTCGGCGCAGCGCATGCAGGCCTCGGCGCAGATGCGGCAATGCTCGTGCTGGCCGGCGTGGTTCTGGCATTCCTGGCCGCAGGCGCGGCAGGCCTGTTCACAGACCTCGACCACGGCGCGCAGGACATCCACATTCGATCCGGTGCGGCGGGAGGCCATCGCGCCCGTGGCCGCGCAGATGTCCGCGCAATCGAGGTTGAGCCGGATGCACTGCTTCAGCATGTCGACCGACTGCTCCGCGAGGCACGCGTCGGCGCAGGACGTGCAGGTCTGGGCGCAGTTGTAGCATTCCTCGATGCATTGCAGCAGCTTGTCCGCGGTGCTGCCCTGGACATCGGGGTGGGAGGCGATCATTTCGCGCACTTGCATGGGAACTCTCCATGGATGGATGCTGACCCCTTGCCAAGCGTTTCGCAATCCGGATGTTCCATGCCGCGGCGGGGCCGGCGCCAGTCTAGACGAAGAGCGAGCGTTCCCGTTCCACGAGCTCGCCGACAAAGGCGGCGACGGCCTGGATGCTGCGGGTCGGACGCATGGACTCGTGATAGACCAGCCAATAGCTGCGGCGGATTGGCCGGGCGAAAGGCAAGGCAACGAGATCCGGATGCCCGCGCGCGATGAAGGTGTGCAGAATGCCGATGCCGGCGCCGGAACGGACCGCCTCCACCTGTCCCATGGCCGAGGAGACGGCAAAGGCCGCTTTCCACCTCTCCGAGATCTCGGCGGCATAGTCGAGGGTCGGGCTGATGACGAGATCCGGCACATAGCCGACAAGCCGGTGGTGGGACAGAGCCTCCGCGCGCTCCGGCAGGCCGTGCGCGGCCGCATAGCCCTTTGAAGCATAAACGCCCAGCGTGTAGTCGACCAGCTTGCCGGCTACCAGGCGTCCCTCCGTCGGACGGTCGACGGTAATCGCGATATCCGCCTCGCGCCGCGACAGCGAAAACGAGCGCGGCACCGGCACGAGTTGGACGGCAAGGCCCGGATGACGCTCGGCCAGCCCGCCGAGCCTGGGTGCCAGAAAGGCGACGCCGAACCCGTCCGGCGCGCCGATCCGCACGGTCCCGGAAATCTCCTCCGTCTCGCCTGCGATCTCGGCGCGTGCGGAGATCATGTCGGCTTCCATCCGCTCGGCGACCGGCAGCAGCCGTTCCCCCGCTTCCGTCAGTTCGCTGCCCACGGTGGTGCGGCGGATGAGCTTGGCGCCGACCGCGGTCTCGAGCGCG
>NZ_JBHSUM010000150.1:0-10070 GCF_042660605.1 Nitratireductor sp. GCM10026969 | reverse complement strand
GGTCAGCGCCCCCCGCGGCACGCCGCCGGCAAGCGCATTGTCGAGCCCGGCCGAACCGGTTTCGAGAAAAGCGCCGGCTGCCGCCCCGCGCATGGCCGAAACACCGCGGCGAAGCACCGGGTCCTCCTCGCCCGGAGCGGCAAGCCGCTCGGGCAGGACGCCCTCGATTCTGGCAATTTCCCGGCGCAGGGCATAAATCGTCTTCTGCGCCGTGGCATTGCGCGCCATGGCGTTCGCTCCAGCTCGAATGTTCTTGTTATGTTCCTATCGATTCCAGAGCCAGCGCCCGGAGTCAAGAAGGATTTTATTCCTTCTGCATCTGTCTTCGTCTCTCGAGCGACACGCACACTCGAATCCTGCGCGTGAAAACGCTATATGCGCGGCAAAGGACACGAAATGGCACGCATCTATCAGACCCGCGCCTGGCACGACCAGCTTTCACCATCGCTTGCGGAATTCGAGCTCCTGGCGATGGAGACCTACGCGAACCTGCCGGACGATTTCCGCAAACTCACGGGCGACATCATCATCCAGGTCGTCGAGTTCCCAAGCGAGGAGATCATGGACGACCTGGCGCTGGAGACGCCGTTCGACCTGCTCGGCCTGTTCGAGGGACGCGGCATTGCCGAGCGCTGGAACCCGGCCACCGGCGAGGGCCCCAACCGCATCACCCTCTACCGCCGGGCGATCCTCGACTACTGGGCCGAGAACGAGGAGACCCTGGGCGACATCGTCGCCCATGTGCTGATCCACGAGATCGGCCACCATTTCGGCCTGTCCGACGACGATATGGCGCGCATCGAGGAAGCGGCGGACGAGTGGCCGCATCCGGGCATGTAAATTCTCACGGCAGCAGCGGTCCCGCATTCAGCGCCATCCCGGAAAACGCAGGTTTGTTCGGAACGACGCGCATGCTGCGAGTGCTCAGTAGTCCCCGAGCCTGACCTCCGGCGTGTAGTCCACCCCTTCCACTTCCTTGTAGACCGCCTGGCCGCAGCGCATCGTCTTCGTTTCGAGGTCGAAGGCGTAGGTCGGGTTGCCGTGCAGCAGCCAGCCCTTGTTCAAGGCCGCCGTGACCTTGTGGCAGAAGCTGGAATCGTCCGGGCCTGTCAGGAAGCGGTAGAGCCTCATGTCTCTTTCTCCTTAATTTGCCGCGCCTTGGCGAGCACGCCTTCGGCCATCTCCAGATGCAGACGCTCGATCATGCGCCCGTCGAGGGCGATAACCCCGCGGAAGCGGTTCTCCGGCTTCGCGAATTCGGCCACGATCGCTTCAGCTTCCGCCACCTCCTCCCTCGTCGGCGCGAAAGCCGCATTGGCGGGCGCGATCTGCGCGGGATGGATCAGCGTCTTGCCGTCGAAGCCCATGGCGCGGGCTTCCGTGCATTCGCGGCCGAAGGCATCCGGGTCACGAAAATTGTTGGAGACGCCGTCGAGCACGGTGACGTTGCCGGCGCGCGCGGCGAGCACCATCTGCATAAGCCAGGGCAGAAGATAGCCGCGCCCGCCGGTAACCGAGATGTTCGTCTCCTTGACGAGATCGTTGGTTCCGGCAACGAGACAGGTCAGCCGCGCGGCGGGATCCCTTCCCAGTTCGGCGATCGCCCCGGCGTTGAGAATACCCCGCGGCGTCTCGATCATCGCCCAAAGGCGCAAGGATGTCGGCGCGTCCGTTTCGTCCAGGCTGTCGTCGGCATCGAGGATGTCGCGCGGGCCCTCGACCTTGGGAAGCAGGATGGCATCGGGTTTCAGCGCGCGTGCGGCCAGAAAGTCCTCCGTGCCCCATTCGCCGGCAAGCGAATTGATGCGGATGACGATCTCGCATTGCGGCCGTGCGGAGCCGGCGAGGAAGGCACGCAGGCGCTCACGCGCCTGCTCCTTTTCCTCCGGCGCGACCGCGTCCTCCAGGTCGAAGATGACGGCATCGCAGGCGAGCGAGGATGTCTTCTTCAGCGCCCGTTCGTTGCTGGCGGGCACATAGAGGACGGAGCGGCGCAGACTTCGGAGAGGTTCGTGCATTGCGTGTTTCATGGCCCAAGGGGTCAAAGGACGCAAGGGCTTTGCTTGGCGCGCGCGCTTGTGTAAAGGGTATGGCACCAATCTGGTTACAGACAGGCACGATTAGTCCCATGGAAAAGTTCACCACGCTCACCGGCGTCGCCGCGCCCCTGCCCATCGTCAATGTCGACACCGACATGATCATCCCCAAGGATTATCTCAAGACGATCAAGCGCACGGGCCTCGGCACGGGACTTTTCGCCGAGATGCGCTATCATGAGGACGGTTCGGAAAATCCCGATTTCGTGCTCAACAAGCCGGCCTACCGCAACGCCAGGATCCTGGTCGCCGGCGGCAATTTCGGCTGCGGGTCGAGCCGCGAGCACGCCCCCTGGGCGCTCGCCGATTTCGGCATCCGCTGCGTCATCTCGACGAGCTTCGCCGATATCTTCCACAACAACTGCTTCAAGAACGGCATCCTGCCCATCACCGTCGGCGCGGAAGAGCTGGAAAAGCTGATGGACGATGCCGAGCGCGGCGCCAACGCCACGCTTACGGTGGACCTGGAAGCCCAGGAGATCCGCGGGCCGGACGGCGGCGTGATCAAGTTCGAGATCGACGCCTTCAAGCGCCACTGCCTGCTCAACGGCCTCGACGACATCGCCCTGACGCTCGAAAAGGCGCCGACGATCGAGAGCTTCGAGCAGAAATACACCGAGAGCCGGCCCTGGGCGTAAGCATGCGCCGCCTGATCTCGACCGGCTCGCCCTTCGAGAAGACCGCCGGCTACAGCCGGGCGGTCGTGGATGGCGAGTGGTGCTTCGTCTCCGGCACGACAGGCTACGACTATGCCACCATGGCGATGCCGGAGAGCGTGGAAGAGCAGACGCGCAACTGCCTTGCCACGATTCGTGCCGCGCTCATGGAAGCGGGCTTCGAAATGGCCGATGTGGTGCGCGCGCATTATTATGTGACAGACCGCGCCCATGTGGACCGGGTCTTTCCGATCCTCGGCGAGACCTTCGGTGAAATCCGGCCGGCAGCGACCATGATCGTCTGCAATCTCAACAAGCCGGAAATGAAGGTTGAGATCGAGGTGACCGCACTGAAGCGGGATCGCGCCGGGCCTTGAGAGGCCACGTCCGCTTTCTAAGGGATGCATGGTTCCCTCGGGCCCGTGCCGGAACGCGCCGGTCATGCACGAAACGGCCAAAGACCCCACCGCCGCACCCGTCTGTCTTGCGCTGGCGCCGCGCGCCGTTTAGCAAGGGCACGGTTTCAATTCCCGGAGGCACATATATGGCAACGCGCAAGCTCCTTCTTCTTCCCGGCGACGGCATCGGACCGGAGGCAATGGCCGAGGTGTCGAAGCTCATCGCGGTGATGAACGCGGACTTCGGCGCCGGCTTCGAGACGGAAGCGGGGCTTGTGGGCGGTGCCGCCTATGATGCGCACGGCCAGGCGATCTCCGACGCCGACATGGAGCGCGCGCTCGCCGCGGACGCGGTCCTCTTCGGCGCGGTCGGCGGACCTAAATGGGACGACGTGCCCTACGACGTGCGACCAGAGGCCGGGCTGCTGCGCCTGCGCAAGGAGATGGAGCTTTTCGCCAATCTGCGTCCCGCCATCTGCTATCCGGCGCTGGCCGACTCCTCCTCCCTCAAGAAGGAGCTGGTCGAAGGCCTCGACATCCTCATCGTGCGCGAGCTGACGGGCGGCGTCTATTTCGGCGCGCCGAAGGAGATCGTCGATCTCGGCAACGGCCAGAAGCGCGGTATCGATACGCAGATCTACGACACTTTCGAAATCGAGCGCATCTCCGGGGTGGCGTTCGAGCTGGCGCGCACGCGGGCCAACAAGGTCTGCTCGATGGAAAAGCACAATGTGATGAAGTCCGGCGTGCTGTGGAAGGAGGTCGTGGCTGCCACCCACAAGGCGAAGTATGCCGATGTCGAGCTCACCCACATGCTGGCCGACGCCGGCGGCATGCAGCTCGTGCGCAACCCCAAGCAGTTCGACGTGATCGTTACAGACAATTTGTTCGGCGACATGCTCTCGGACGTGGCGGCGATGCTGACGGGATCGCTCGGCATGCTGCCTTCGGCCTCGCTCGGCGCGCCGGACCCGAAGACCGGGGCCCGCAAGGCGCTCTACGAGCCGGTGCACGGCTCCGCCCCGGACATTGCCGGCAAGGGCATCGCCAACCCGATCGCCATGATTGCCTCCTTCGCAATGTGCCTGCGTTACTCCTTCAATATGCTCAGCGAGGCGGACCGGCTGGAGAAAGCCATCGCCGCCGTTCTGGACGAGGGCTACCGTACCGGCGACATCATGTCGGAGGGCATGCGCCAGGTGAGCACTGGCGCGATGGGCGATGCCGTCGTGGAGAAGTTCCGCGCGCTTTCGGCCTGATCGACCTCAGGCCAGCGCCCAGATGATCGCCAGCACGACGATGCCTGCCAGGCCGCCGATGAAGATCACCCGGCGCAGGGGTGTTTTAAGTACGATGTAGCCCTGGCTGGCGTCGCGCCCTGAAAAGGTTCTTTTACGCTCTTCGGCCATGGACGCCTCCTTGGCCGGTCAACTCGTCGGAAGGACCGAATGTTCCTCAAAGCGAGCTGCGTTCAACTCGACTCGCCCAACGCGTCATCCCGGAAGCCGAAGCCCACAGGGCGGAGGCTGTCCGAGATCCATTCCGTGACTCTTCCACGTTCCGGAATGGATCCCGGCCTTCGCTCCGCGAAACCGGGATGACGCAGCGGAACCCGACCCAAATGCATCCGCTCAGAGAAAAGCGATCCAGCGCCCGGCAATGAGCGCGGCGAGCCAGATTGCCACCGAAAGCACGGCGCCGAACCGCAGGCTTGGGCTTACGACGCCGCTTGCCGCTGCCGCGCGCCAGCCGGGGCTCAATCGGATCACCGCCGCGTTCGCCGCGCCGAGCGAGACAAGCGAAACCTTCGTGAGAAACGCCGGGTTGCCGGCATATTCCAGCGGCTGAACCGAAAAGAGCAGGAAGCCGGTAAGGATCGCGAGCACAAGGCCGGCGGCGGCCAGTCGGGTCATCAGCTTCAAAAAAGGGGCGGCGGGGATGCCTGAAAACAGACCCAGCATGCGCAGATCGACCGGCAGGATCGCGCCGATAAGCAATGCCAGCGAGAAGATATGCGTCGCGTTGAGAAGCGGGTAGGCATAGAAGGAACGGCGGAAGAAGGTTGCGACCTGCCACTCCTGCAGCGCCTGCAGCCACTCCATCAGCATCTACCGCCCGGCCTCAGATATTCGGCACGCGGCGGGGATAGACGTCATAGGTCGCGCCGTTCACGAGGACCCGCGCCGCCTTCATGCTCCGCTCTCCCGGATCGCGCGAACGAAAGCCGATGCAGGTCACCGTATCGCCGATGCTCGCGGCCTCCTCGTCAAAGCCGGCACGAACCGTTCGCGCAAGCGGCGCCAGATCGACGTGCCAGGTACCATCCTCGGCGCGAACCTCCAGCGTGACGTGCGGATTGCCGATATAGATCTCCTCGATCTCCCCGGTAAGCTCGAAAGGCTCGTCCTCGGTCCAGGCCCAGCCGTGATGGGCAAGGGCCGGCAAGGCCGCAAACACCGCGGCGAGAAGTGCGAGACAAGGCAGCAGTCCGAATACCGTCTTCCGTCGCATGGCCGATGCTCCTCGATGAAACGCTGCGGAGTGAAAACTATGGCCCCGCTGCTTCAGGTCAAATCACGTTGCAGCGAGCGTAAGGCCCCCCTACCGATTGACTTCACGTCCATTCGGCTTAAAACCCCATCCACGGAAACGGAGTTTCGACGGCACATGCGCGCTCATCCACCTGCGCAGATCATTGCCAGCCTGCTTCACGCTGCCGGAAACGGCGGCGCCCGTTTCCGTCTTACGACGACGACGGCCAAAACGACCGGCAAAACGGTCTGACCTTCCTTGGCCCGCTCGCACTCTCCCCGAGACAGGCCGGGGAGGGCGAGAAGCCCGCGCGGCCGGCGGGCCTCAACCAAAGCCAAGCGGAGAGGGACAGGAGTTTATCCATGGGTTTCAAGATCGCTGTCGCCGGCGCCACCGGGAATGTCGGCCGGGAAATGCTCAACATCCTGGAGGAGCGCGGCTTCCCCGCCGACGAGGTGGTGCCGCTCGCCTCGCGCCGCTCCGTCGGCACAGAGGTTTCCTACGGCGACAAGACGCTGAAGGTGAAGGCGCTCGACAATCACGACTTTTCCGACACGGACATCTGCCTGATGTCGGCGGGCGGCTCGGTTGCCAAGGAGCATGCGCCGCGCATCGGCCGCCAGGGCTGCGTGGTCATCGACAATTCGTCGGCCTGGCGTTACGACCAGGACGTGCCGCTCATCGTGCCGGAAGTGAACCCGGACGCAATCGAGGGCTTTTCAAAAAAGAACATCATCGCCAACCCGAACTGCTCCACGGCCCAGCTCGTCGTGGCGCTGAAGCCGCTGCACGACAAGGCCAGGATCACCCGCGTGGTCGTCTCCACCTATCAGTCGGTGTCGGGCTCCGGCAAGGAAGGCATGGACGAGCTCTTCGAGCAGACGCGCGCCGTCTTCGTCGCCGACCCGATCACGACGAAGAAATTCACCAAGCGCATCGCCTTCAACTGCATTCCGCATATCGACGTCTTCATGGAGGACGGCTTCACCAAGGAAGAGTGGAAGATGGTGGCCGAGACCAAGAAGATGCTCGACCCCAAGATCAAGCTGACGGCGACCTGTGTGCGCGTGCCGGTCTTCATCGGCCATTCCGAGGCGGTCAATCTCGAGTTCGCCGAGCCGATCACCGCGGAGGAGGCGCGCGAGATCCTGCGCGAGGCGCCCGGCTGCCTCGTCGTCGACAAGCACGAGGACGGCGGCTACGTCACGCCCTATGAGAGCGCCGGCGAGGACGCCACCTATATCAGCCGCATCCGCGAGGACTCGACGGTGGACAATGGGCTTGCCCTGTGGGTTGTCTCGGACAATCTGCGCAAGGGTGCGGCCCTCAATACGGTGCAGATCGCTGAGCTTCTCCTCGCCCGCGGCCTGATCACGCCGAAGAAAGAGGCCGCCTGAGGCAAGGGACCGGACAAACGGAATGGCCGGAGAGGATGCCATGGCCAGCGAAGCACTTGTCGTCGTCGACGTTCAGAACGATTTCTGCCCCGGCGGCGCGCTTGCCGTCGAACGGGGAGACGAGATCGTGCCGCTCGTCAACCGGCTGATCGGGCGCTTCGAGCACGTGGTGCTGACCCAGGACTGGCATCCCGCCGGCCATTCCAGTTTCGCCTCCACACACCCCGGCAAGGCGCCGTTCGAGACGGTCGACATGCCCTATGGCGAGCAGACGCTCTGGCCGGACCATTGCGTGCAGGCAACGCCGGGTGCCGCCTTCCACGAGGGGCTGGAATGGACCAAGGCGGAGCTCGTCATCCGCAAGGGGTTCCGCAAAGCGATCGACAGCTACTCCGCCTTCTTCGAGAACGACCACGAGACGCCGACCGGCCTCACCGGCTATCTGCGCGAGCGCGGGATCGGCAAGCTGACCTTTGCGGGCCTTGCCACCGACTACTGCGTCGCCTTCTCCGCCCTCGACGCGCGGCGCCAGGGCTTCGAGGCGACGGTGATGCTGGAAGCCTGCCGCGGCATCGACCTCGGCGGCTCCCTCGCGGCCATGACCCAGCGCATGCGCGAAGCGGGGGTGGTGCTGGTTTAGGGCTGCATCTGAGGAGTGCCTAACCGCGAGGGGATGCACCGCATCCAAACCGGTCGTCATCCCGGGAAACCGGAGGCTTGTCCGGGATCCATTCCGGAACATTGGAAGAGTCACGGAATGGATCCCGGACAGCCTTCGCCTGTGCTCCGGCTTCCGGGATGACGCGTTGGCCAGTGCGCGATTTAACTTGGTTCCGCTCCCTCAAATCACTACAGGGCGAACCCTCAATGCCGGAAATGGCGCATCCCCGTGAAAACCATGGCGATGCCGCGCTCGTCGGCCGCCGCGATCACCTCCTCGTCGCGCATGGAGCCGCCCGGCTGAATGACCGCCGTGGCCCCCGCCTCGACGGCCGAAAGCAGCCCGTCGGCGAAGGGGAAGAAGGCGTCCGAAGCAACCACCGAGCCTTTCGTCAAAGGCTCGCCGCCATTCGCCGCATCCTCGGCCTTGCGCGCGGCAATGCGGGCCGAATCCACGCGGCTCATCTGCCCCGCGCCGATGCCCACCGTGGCGCCGTCCCGCGCATAGACGATTGCGTTCGACTTCACGTGCTTGGCGATACGGAAGGCGAATTTGAGGTCGGCGAGCTCCTGCGCACTCGGCGCGCGCTTCGTCACCACCTTCAGGTCGAGATCATCGACCACGCCATTGTCCCGCGTCTGCACGAGCAGGCCGCCCGCCACCGTCCTGGCGGACAGCCCCGGCTGGCGCGGATCGGCGATGCCGCCGGTCAAAAGCAGGCGGAGATTCTTCTTCGCCGCGATCAGCGCCTGCGCCTCCTCGCTGACGTCGGGCGCGATGATCACTTCGGTGAAGATCTTCGCGATCTCTTCGGCAGCCTCGGCATCGAGCGCGCGGTTGAGTGCCACGATGCCGCCGAAGGCGGAGACGGGGTCGCAGGCGAGCGCCTTGCGATAGGCCTCCGCCGGGGAGGCGCCTTCGGCCACGCCGCAGGGATTGGCGTGCTTGATGATGGCGACGGCGGCGCTTCTGTCGGGATCGAATTCCGAAACCAGCTCGAAGGCGGCGTCGGTATCGTTGATGTTGTTGTAGGAAAGCTGCTTGCCCTGCACCTGGCGGGCGGTGGCAACGCCGGGCCGCCTGTCGCCGGTCACGTAGAAGCCGGCGCCCTGGTGTGGGTTCTCGCCATAGCGCATGACCTGGTGCAGCCGGCCGCCCAGGGCACGCCACTCAGGATCCGAAACGGATAGCGTCTCCGCGAACCACTGCGAAATGGCGGCGTCATAGGCGGCGGTGCGGGCATAGGCCTTGGCCGCCAGTTCCTGGCGCAGGCGATAGGGCAGCGCACCGCCGTTCTCCTCCAGAGCCGCCAGCACCTTCGTGTAATCCGCCGGATCGGTAACGACGGCGACATAGGCATGGTTCTTCGCCGCCGCGCGCAGCATGGCAGGGCCGCCGATGTCGATATTCTCCACCGTCGCGGCGTAATCCCCACCGCCGAAGCGCACCTCTTCGAAGGGGTAGAGATTGATGACGACGAGGTCGATCGGTTGGATGGCGTGTTGCTCCATGGCCGCGCGGTGCTCGTCATCGTCACGGATGCCGAGCAGTCCGCCGTGCACGGCCGGATGCAGCGTCTTCACCCGCCCGTCCATGATTTCCGGAAAACCGGTCAGGTCGGAGACGTCCCGCACCGGCAGCCCTTCCTTTGCGAGTGCCGCGGCCGTTCCCCCGGTCGAGATCAGCGCGACACCCTTGCCGTCAAGCGCCCGGGCGAAATCGGCAATGCCCGTCTTGTCGGACACGGAAACCAGGGCCCGGCGCACGGATACCAGGTCGGGCGCGGGGATGTTCTTTGCGGAAACGGTCATCGGCAGGCTCTCTCCATCGCAGGCACGGCTGGACTACCATAGAGCGCCGTCAAATCAAGCGGCACCGCGCTAAGGTCGCGCAGCGCTGCCGTGGGTGCGCATCAACCGCCAGCTGACTTCCGCCAGCTCCTCCGCAGCGAAATAAAGCACGATCTGCCGGCTGCGGCAGGGTCCGGCGACGGCGGCGAAGAAGATGGTCTCCTCCACTGCCGGCTCGACGGCGCCGCAGGAAAACACCCAGGTGTCCATCCCCTCCCCGGCGAGAATGAGCAGGCCGTCGTCGTCCCGGTAGAGCTCGACATCGGGATGGATGTGAAAACGCACCGCGACATTGCACTTGGCCTGGCTCCCGCCCGCCCCGCGAAAGCGGTCCGTGCCCGCAAGAAGCGCACCCTCCTGCGAAAGCACGAGCTCGCGCTCGTGCACGATGCCGAAGCGGGCGGCATAGCCGTCGTGCCCGGCGACGAAGCCTTGCATGCCCGCTTCGTCGAGGCGGCGGCACGCGACGTTGCGCGGCCC
>NZ_JBHSUM010000149.1:0-10121 GCF_042660605.1 Nitratireductor sp. GCM10026969 | reverse complement strand
GCCTCGACGCGCAGCCGCGGCGCGCCCTCCCCCTTCAGGACCTCCGGGACGATCTGCCCGGGCCGCAGACCACGGTCGCCCAGCGGGCGGCCCGACTTCTTCTGGAAGATTTCGAGTACGGAGAAATAGAGATCCTCGTGCAGCGCCTCGCACAGGCTGATGGATTCATGGCCGTGGGAAAGCGGCCGATCGCGCACGGGCAGTTTGACCCGGACCGACAGGGCGTCGAAATATGGCTCCTCCTCGCCCCATGGATATCGGGCGATCACGTCGACTGCCGCGGAGAATAGAGCCTCATAGTCCGTCTCGAGACGCCGCTCCTCCGTGTCGCCATCGGGTCCCGTCCACTTCAGCCAGCCCGTCGGCGAGGTGACCGTCATGCCGATGGGATCGGTATGCACGCGGTTCGGCGCGAAGACGTCGATCTCTCGGCTGCGGCCGTCCGCCCGCACGAGAGCGACCCGATAGGTGAAACCGCCCTCTTCCCCCTCGGTGAAAACGAGCCTGGCGGGCGCCCCGAGCGCGGCCAGGGGGTAGGCTTCGAGGCGAAAGCGGTTCGGCATGTCGGCAAGCACTGGGTAGGTGATGCGGACCTCCTCGACGCCTTGAAGGTCGATCTCCTCCAGAAATGCGTGGACCAGCGGCTTATAAGCGCTGCGGATTCGCGCCGTAACACCATGCTCGGCAAGGCGCCGCTCGCCCGCCTGCCGCGCCTTGGTGTCCTCGAACACCCAGGCCTCGAGCTGGCCGCCCCGATTGGCCGGCGTGGCATGGTCAGCGACAAGCCGGTCCAGGGTGCGCTCGAAGGTCTTTTCCAGCAGTATCGTCATCGGCTGGTGCGTCCCGTCGGGTCGAGCGTGTCGCGCAGCCAGTCCCCCAAAAGGTTCAGGCCGAGCACCGTGAGGAGGATGGCAAGGCCGGGGAAGACGCTCACCCACCACGCCGTCTGCAGATAGGTGCGGCCCTCGGCCAGCATGCCGCCCCAGCTCGGGATCGTCGGATCGACGCCCATCCCGAGGAAGGTGAGGCTGCTTTCCAGAAGGATGTTGTTGGCGACGTTGAGCGTCATCAGCACGATCACCGGACCGATCAGGTTCGGAAGCAGGTGTTGGAAGAGGATGCGATGGTCGCGCACGCCGATGGCGCGCGCCGACTGGATGAACTCGCGGTCCCTCAGCGACAGGACGGAGCCGCGCACCAGACGCGCATACTGCACCCACTGGGATACGATCAGCAGCAGGATCGTATTGGTCGTGCTGCCACCGATGATGGCGATGAAGGTGATGGCGAGCAGGATGAAGGGCAGCGCCAGTTGCACATCGGCAAAGCGCATCACGAAGATATCCCAGAAGCCGCCGTAATAGCCCGAGACGAGTCCCAGGAGAACACCGATCACCACCGCACCCGCGGCGGAATAGAGCCCGACCTGAAGCGAGATTTCACCGCCCACCACGACGCGCGCGAGGACATCGCGGCCGAGCGGATCGGTGCCGAGGGGATGCGCCCAGCTCATGAAGGGCGGCGTCAGCCGCGCGGCGAGATCCACCGCCGAGCCACCGCCGGGGAACAGAAAGCCCGAGAAGAGCACGGCAAGCCCGATCCCGCCAACGAGGAAAACGCCGAGGATGAATTCCAGCGTCTTGAAGCGGTTGAGAGTGCCGCCCTTGCCGATGGTCCCGTCCGACATGGATCACTCCGTGCGTATGCGCGGGTCGACGAGGCCATAGGCGATGTCGACGGCAAGGTTGACGGTGATGATGAGCAGCGAGAGCACCGTGATGACGCCCTGCAGGACCGGATAGTCACGCGCGGCAACCGCCTCGAAGGCGAGCGTGCCGAGCCCCGGCCAGTCGAACACCCGCTCGACCACGACGATGCCGCCCATGAGCTGTCCGAACTGCAGGCCGAAATAGGTGATCAGCGGAATGGCGCAGTTGCGCAGCGCGTGCTTGTAGAGCACCGCGGTTTCCGAAAGCCCCTTCGCCCGGGCGACCATTACGTACTGGGAACGCAGCGTGTCCAGCATGGTGGTGCGAACCAGCCGCACATTGGTCGCCGTCAGGATCACGCCCATCGTGGCGGCCGGCATGATGAAGCTCTCGATCCCCTCCATCCCGCTCGGCGGCAGCCATTGCAAGGTGATCGAAAAGAGCAGGACCAGCATGATCGCCAGCCAGAAATTCGGGAAGGAAAGGCCGACCAGCGACAGGATGCGGATGAGCTGATCCGCCCATTTGCCGCGTGCCACCGCCGCCTGGATGCCGAGCGGGATCGAAAGCACGATGGACACCAGCATCGAGGCGAAGGCGAGCAGCAAGGTCGCCGGCAGCGCGCGGGCGACCAGGTCGTTCACCGGCGTGCCGCCCATGAAGCTGCGCCCCAGATCGCCGACCACGAGCCCGCGCAGGAAGTCGAGATACTGCGCGGCGAAGGACTGGTTCAGTCCCAGCGCCTGGCGGATGTTTTCCAGATCCTGCTCGGTGATGCTGCCCGCGCCCTGGGTCAGCATCAAGGCCGGATCGCCCGTCAGCCGAATGGCGAAGGAAACGATCAGCGTCACGACCAGGACGACGAAAATCGCCTGCAGGATGCGGGTGAGGATGAACTTCGCCACGGCGCCCTTTCCGGAATGCGATGCCTTTGAAGGCGACCGCTCCCGCCGGCACGCCGGCGGGAGCGGAAAGCCCTACTCGTCCGAGACCGAGACGTCCGTCAGCCGCAGGCGACTGTCGGGGGCCGCTTCGAAATTCTCCACCCGCTTGTTCACGCCGTAAAGCGCGTTGATGTTGTAAAGCGGGATCTCGAGCGCCCGGTCGGCCGTGTAGCGGGCGATCTCCTGCAGCATCTCTTCGCGCTCGGCGCGGTCGGTGATGCTGCGCTGGGCCTCCAGCATGCGGTCGAGCTCCGGGTCGCTGTCATAGGGATTCCAGCGCTCGCCCGTGTGGTACATCAGATAGGCCGTGTTGTCGTAGTCGAACGTCCAGCCGCCCCATTTCTGCTGGAACATCGCGCCCGTTCGTCCGGCCGGAATGATGTCGTTCAAAAGCACGTTGGTCTCGTAGGGCCGGATCGTGGCGTTGATGCCGACCGCCTGCAGATAGGCGGCCACGGCCTGCGCCACCTCGCCGAAAGTGGAATCGTTGCCGCGCACGTCGATCTGAATCTGCGTGCCGGGCTCCACCCCCGCCTCGCTCAGGAGCCGCTTTGCCTCGGCAGGATCGAAGGGCAGCGGTTCCATCTCCGGGTCATGACCGAAGGAGAGCGCGCCCTGGAAGCTGGCGATCGGCTCGGCCTGGCCGGCCAGGATGGAATCGATGATCGCCTGGCGGTCGATCGCCATGATGATCGCCTTGCGCACCCGCTCGTCCGCCGTGATGCCGGATTCGGTGTTGAAGCGCAGCGCCTCGACGGTCGGGCTCGTCACCGAGACGAGGTCGAGATCGGGGTCGTTCTCGATGGTGGGGATCATGCCGATCGGGATGGTCGGCGGGATGACGATGTCGACCCGGCCGGCCTGCAGCTCGGCGACGGCCGTCGCCGGCTCCGGAATGAAGCGGTAGGTCACCGTGTCGAGCTTCGGCGCGCCGCCCCAATGGTCGGCGAAGGCCTCGAGCCGGATTTCCTCGCGCGGCTCGTAGGAGACGAACTGGAAGGGGCCGGTGCCGACCGGATGGGTGTTGAAATGTTCGTCACCGTGCTCCTCGATATAGTCCGGCGGCACGATCATGGCGCCGTAGCCGGCGAGCTTCGTCAGAAGCACCGGATCGGGCTCCTTCAGGTGGAAGTCAACGGTGAAGTCGTCGATGACCTCGACGTTCTCGACAGCGACGTAGTTCGACTGCTGCGGCCCCTTCGAACCCTCCTCGCCAAGCAGGCGATCGAAAGTAAACTTCACGGCCTCGGCGTTGAAGGGCTCGCCATTGTGGAAGGTCACGCCTTCGCGCAGCGTGAAGCGGATGCGCTTTCCCTCGTCGAGCTCCTCCCAGGAGGTGGCGAGTGCCGGCACCAACTTCAAATCCGGGCCGCGATAGGTCAGCCCATCGAAGATGTTCGTGGAGACCGAGGCCCAGTTGACGAGAAAGGTATCGATCGGATCCCAGCTTCCCGGATCCTGCGGCGAGGAGATGGTGAGAGCGCCGGCGGCGTTGGCTTGCGACAGGGCGGCCGGGGAGGCAAGAACGGAGGTGGCCATGAAGGCCGTCATCAAGATTTTGGTCATGGGGAACTGAACTCCTTTGAATGCTCGGTTGAGACCTGTTGCGGCACCTGATTCTCGACGGCCACCAGATGGCCCGGTGCCGTTTCCTTCAGACTGACGATTTCCGGCTCGTTACCGGCGCGCCGCACCGGGCTCGGGATTTCCCCCTCCAGGAGCGGCCGGTCGCGCCTGAGCCCCGGCCGAGCGACGGGAACGGCCGACAGGAGCCGGCGTGTATAGGAATGACTCGGGTTCTCGAAGACGGCCTGCCGCGGGCCGAACTCCACCACCTGGCCGAGATAAAGCACCGCGACCCGGTGGCTCATGCGTTCCACCACGGCCATATCGTGGCTGATGAAGAGGTAGGCGAGCCCGCGCTCGGCCTGCAACTCCATGAAGAGATCGATGATCTGCGCCTGGATGGAGACGTCCAGCGCCGACAGCGCCTCGTCGGCAATGATCAGCTTCGGGTCGGAGGCGAGTGCACGTGCGATGGAGATGCGCTGGCGCTGACCGCCGGAGAATTCGTGCGGATACCGCCGCGCGTGATGCGGCTCGAGGCCGACACGCTCGAGAAGCGCGTGCACGCGCTTTTCCACCGCCTTGCCCGACAGAAGTCCGTGCGTATGGATCGGCTCGGCGATGGAAAACCCCACGGTGCGGCGCGGATCGAGCGAGGCGAATGGATCCTGGAAGATATACTGCACCTCCTGGCGCAGCCGCATGCGCCCGGCGCGGTCCATGGCCGAGACCGGCTTGCCGTCGAACAGGATCTCGCCCGCCGTCGGCTCCTGCAGCTGCTGGATGGTGCGCCCGATGGTCGACTTGCCGGACCCGGATTCGCCCACGAGCGCCAGCGTCTCGCCGGGAAAGATGTCGAAGCTCACCTTCTCGACCGCGTGGACACGATGGGTCACGCTGCCCCAAAAGCTCTTCTTGATGTCGAAGCGGGTCACCAGATCGCGAACGGAGACGACCGGCGGCGCGTCGTAGCGCGCCGTGTCCTGCGCCTTCGCCTCGCCGATCCGCCGACGCCGGCCCTCCTCCAGAACGATCAGCGGTTCGCGGCGCGGCAGCTTTTCGCCGGCCATGCTGCCGAGCTTGGGGACCGCGGCAAGCAGCGTCTGCGAGTAGATGTCGGCGGGTGCTTCAAACAGCGTTTCCACCGACGCCTGCTCGACCTTGCGGCCCTTGTGCATCACCACCACGTCGTCCGCCATTTCGGCGACCACGCCCATGTCGTGGGTGATGAAAAGGACCGACATTTCGAGTTCGCGCTGCAGGTCGCGCATGATGCTGAGGATCTGCGCCTGGATGGTGACGTCGAGCGCCGTGGTCGGCTCGTCGGCGATCAGAAGCCTGGGGCGGGAGGCGAGCGCCATGGCGATCATGACGCGCTGGCGCATGCCGCCCGAAAGCTGGTGCGGATAGCGCCTGAGGAGCGCCCCCGCGTCGGCCAGACGTACGAGTTCCAGGAGCCGCTTGGCCTCGGTCCGCGCGGATGCCTTGCTGCGGCCTTCATGGAGGATGAGCGCCTCCATGATCTGATCTCCGATCGTGAAGACCGGGTTCAGCGACGTCATCGGCTCCTGAAAGATCATGGCGATCTCTTTGCCGCGGACGCGCCGCATCGTCCGCTCGTCGCAACGCACCAGATCGGTTGCCGCCTTGCCGTTGTCGAAGAGAATCTCGCCGCCCGCGATCGTACCGTTGAGATGCTGCACGAGTTGCATGATGGCGAGCGAGGTGACGGATTTGCCCGAGCCGGATTCGCCGACGATCGCCAGCGTGCGGCCGGCATGAACGTCGAAGCTCAGATCGTCGACGACCCGAGTTTCCCCGAAATCGATGTCAAGGGAGCGAACGGACAGCAGCGGCCGAGCCGTCATCGCGCCCCGCCGCCCCTTGGCGGGATGCAAACGGCCGCAGAGATGGCCGCGCAGCCCGCCTTCCCCGACCCCTGCCGGAAATGGCCTTGGCTGCCCGCCAGCGTCAGCGTGAAGATCGTTCTTGCCTGCAACGGCAGCGCCCCGGATTTCGTTTCAGGGCACATCATCATTTTAACGATAAAATGTCAATAATGTGTTCTTAATCGGGGCGAGAGCCCCACACACCTATCCCGGCGCATGACGCCGGCAGCGCCCGGTCGGGTGCTGCTGCATTTTAAAGGAGATCGATCACGGCGGCACTACACCGCCGCGCGGAAGCCGGGCCGCTTCGCCCCGCCGTCGCGGCGAAGGAAGGCGCGGTCCTGCCATGTTATCTGGGCGACGGCGACAAGGAACTGAGGCGCGTGGGCGCCCCCATCGAGGCCCTCGCGACCGATCTCTGGCTGCTCACCCATGCGGATCTGCGTGCGAGCGCCAGGATCCGGGTGTTTCTCGATTTTCTCGCTGATGCTCTGAAGCGCCAGCGGGGCAGGCTCGCCGGGGAAGGTTGGCCATCCCGGCACGAAAGCGGCGATAAAGTTCCCGCCCGGTGAAATTCCCGCTGGAACACGGCCGCGCTTTGCAGAAAACTAGGCACCGGCCGCGAACCCGAGGGAGGAATGATGACCGGAATTCCCGTGAAGGAGTCGTCTTCCGTCTTGCCGCATCGCCATGCCCTGCGGCCGCTCGATCCCGCGCGAAGGGTCCTTGGCTCCGCCTTCCGCCGCCGGTGGTTCGATCTATGGGACCGGCTGTCGCTGCGCAGCCGAATTCTCGCAGCGATCGTCCTCATAAACATCATCGCCGCCTTGGCCGCGACGGCCGTGGTGGTCTACGACGCGCGGCAGGCGGCCCAGGCTGAAATGGCCGCCTCGATGCGCGTGGCCGAACGCCTGGTCCACGCGGCCGTGGAGCGCAGCGGAGCCGAAACGCCCCTGACGGCCCTTTTTCGCAACCTGACGCTTGAACTCGGGCAATTGCGGCACGTGCGGATCCTCTTTGCCGACAGCAACAGAGCACTGCCGTCGCTTCTGCCGGCCGAGGCGCTCGGCACGGCGGCCGACCCCGAGACGCACGTGCCGGGCTGGTTTACCGCGCTTGTCCGGGTCGACGACATCCGGCGCGAGATGAAGATCGTCTCCGACGGCCGGCTGCGCGGGTCGGTCGTCCTCGTCGGCCATCCCGCGGACGAAATCGCCGAGGTCTGGAGGGATACCAAGCACCTGGCGATCATCGCACTCGCCGTCAATCTGACGGTGATCGCCATTTTGTATTTCACCCTCGGACGCCTGCTCGATCCGCTCACCGGCCTGGCGCAAGGGCTGCGGCAACTGGAGCGGGGCCAGTTCCGGCATCGCCTCTCCAGGCCGCGAATCCGTGAACTCGCCTATGTTGCGGACCATTTCAATGCGCTCGCCGACCGCTTGCGGGCGGCAAAAGCCGACAACGGCCGGCTGTCGCGCAGGCTTGTCTCGGTGCAGGACGACGAGCGCCGGCAGATCGCTGCCGAACTGCACGACGAGATCGGCCCGTGCCTCTTCGCCATGAAAGCGAACATCGCTTCCCTGGATCAGTTGGCCGCGGAAGCCGGCGGAAAGCTGGCTGCGCCGCTGCGCGAGCGCGTTGCGACCCTCGGCGAGATCACGGACCGGATCCAGATGCTCAACCGCGGACTGCTCGGCAGGATCCGGCCGATGGCGCTCGGCCATGTGCCGCTTGCCGAGATCGTCACCGGCCTGGCGGCGGATTTCGAACGTCTCAATCCGCAGACCAAGGTGACCGCCGTTGTCGGGCCGCTCGCCGACAGCTATGGCGACTCGGTCGATCTCACGATCTATCGCTGTCTGCAGGAAGGCATCACCAATGCCGAGCGACATGCCCGGGCAAAGGCCGTCACCGTCAATTTGTCGGAGCGCAGCGGCGAACCGGGTGATGCACCGGAAGCTCTATCCGTCCTTTGTCTTTCCGTTCGCGACGACGGGCCCGGCATGGCCCGGCGCGCAAAAAAGGGCCTTGGCCTGACGGCTATGGAGGAGCGGGTCCGCGCCCTCGGCGGCACGGTCACCGTCGCCGGCACGCCTGACGGCGGAACGCGGCTCGAGGTGACGATACCGCTGGCCGAGGCGCCCTGCGGATGCGAACCTGGCGAAAGCCACCGTTGAGAGGAGTACGATGACCAGGGTCCTCATTGTCGATGACCACCCGATGGTCCTTCAGGGCTGCCGGAGGGTTCTGCAGGATGCCGGCGTCTGCGAGATTCTGGAGGCCAGCAACGCGGCGAGCGGATACCGGCTTTTCCGGCGCAACCGCCCGGACATCGCCGTCGTCGACCTTGCGCTCAAGGGCAACAGGCTGGGTGGCCTGGATCTCGTCGCCCGTATGCGCCTTCATGACAGCCGGCTTCCCATTCTGGTGCTCAGCATGCACAGCGATGCCTTCATCGTCAGCCGGGCCCTGCAGGCCGGCGCCACCGGCTATGTGCTGAAGGACGCCGGCCCGGGCGATTTCCTCGATGCCTTCGAGTCCGTGCGCAACGGCAAGCCCTATCTGAACCACGAGACGGCGGTCCAGGTGGCGCTGCATGGTGCGCGTCCCGCGATCGGCGGGCTCAGCGGCCTTTCGCCGCGCGAACTGCAGGTGCTCACCCTGCTCGCCGAGGGCAAGGCGTATCGCCAGATCGGCCATGAACTCAACGTCAGCTACAAGACCGTGTCCAATCTGTGCTCGCAGCTCAAGGGAAAGCTCGGCGTCCGCAATCTTCCCGAGCTGATCCGCATGGCTGTCCACTATGTTTCATCCACAACCGACCGGCAGCCCCGGTCCGAGCTTCAGCTCGGAGACGGTGGAACGGGCTGACGCCGTCCGGCGAAGGGGAAGAACGGGAGAACGCAAGTCCTCTTCCACGTCCGGTCGTTCCGTGGCGGGACGGGAAGTCGAGGAAGCTGATCGGGAACTTTTGGCAATGAAATCGAGAAGTGTTGCCGTAGCCTGGCACCGTCGACTTCAATAAGCTGCCCGGACTTGAAGACAAGCCGGCGTTTGGTCAGCGCGGTGGGGTGGACAGGTCCCCTCTTCGCAAGCTGCCGGAGATGGCCGGCCGAACGCTCAGGGAAGAGCGTTGCGCATGGGGCCTTTGCCTTCGTGCCGACCGACATGTGTACTGTGGAAAGCCGTATGGTGGAGAAAAGATCGATCATCGCCGTCTTCGTGGGGATGCTCATGTGCATCGCTTCCGGCACGGCTTTTGCCCAGTCGGATGAAACGGGAGACGCTCCGCTGGAAGTCAAGATCGGCTATCTCCGCGCGTATGCGCCGGAGCTGGCGCTGTCGGTTCTGGACATACCGCCGCGTGACGAGGGGGTTGCGGGGGCGGAGATTGCGGTTGCGGACAACAACACGACGGGCAGCTTTCTCGGCCAGGAGTTCGCGCTCGAGGTGCGCGAGATCGCGCCGGGGGCGGATGCGAGGGAGGCCTTTCGCGGGCTGGTGGAGAACGGCAACTGGTTCGTGCTGACGGACGTCTCGGCCGAACAGCTCGTCGCGATCGCCGACCTGGCGGCGGAGGCCGGCGTGATCCTGTTCAATGTCGGGGCGCCGGACGACATTCTGCGCGAGGAGGAGTGCCGGGCGAACGTCTTCCACACGGCGCCGACGCGCTCGATGCTGGCCGACGGGCTGGCGCAGTATCTGATGTGGAAGCAGTGGCGGCGCTGGGTGCTGATCCACGGCTCGCACGATGCGGACCGGCTGTTCGCCGAGGCGCTGCGCCGAGCGGCGGAACGCTTCGGCGGCGAGATCGTGGCCGAGAAGCTCTACGAGGACCGCGGCACGGCGCGGCGCGCCGATTCGGGCGTCACCCAGATCCAGCGCGAGATGCCGGTCTTCACGCAAGGCCTGCCGGAGCACGACGTGGTGCTGGTGGCCGACGAGAGCGAGGTGTTTGGCACCTATCTGCCCTACCGCACCTGGGTGCCGCGGCCGGTGGCCGGCACGGC
>NZ_JBHSUM010000148.1:0-10239 GCF_042660605.1 Nitratireductor sp. GCM10026969 | reverse complement strand
CGCCGCTGGCGCGAGATCGTCGACGGCGGCGGCACGGCCGAATACGCCGACGTGCTGGCCGATGTGGAACGGCGCGACGCGCGCGACATGGGCCGCACCGACAGTCCGCTGAAGCCGGCGGCGGATGCACACTTGCTAGACACCAGCGAAATGGATATAGAGTCCGCGTTCCAGGCGGCCACCGCGCTTATCGACGGGGTGCTTGCCAGGAGAAACGCGGACTGAGAAGCGCTGACGGCTCCCGCGGGGAGGCGAAAGGCGCTTTTTGGCTTGTATGCAACCAGACTGGTGACTGTGGCCCGTTTGGTTGCTTGGATAAATGAACCGGCCTGCCAGCATCCCCTTGCGCCGGATCTGCCGCTTGAAGGCGGCCTGGGCCTAACGGCCCGGATGCACGGCAGGCTTGACGCAACGCAAACCACCGGCGCCTGCCCCGTAAAGGGGCCTTTTCAGGAGCATCAATGTCACAACTCAATCCGTCTCGCGACGATTTCGCGAGCCTTCTCGAACAATCGTTCACCGAGCGCGACGTCGCCGAGGGCAGTGTCGTCAAGGGTACTGTCACGGCCATCGAAAAGGACATGGCCATCATCGATGTCGGCCTGAAGGTCGAGGGCCGGGTGCCGCTCAAGGAGTTCGGCGCCAGGGCCAAGGACGGCGAATTGAAGCCGGGCGACGAGGTCGAGGTCTATGTCGAGCGCGTGGAGAACGCGCTGGGCGAGGCCATGCTTTCCCGGGAGAAGGCCCGCCGCGAGGAAAGCTGGATCAAGCTGGAAGAGAAGTTCAACAACGGCGAGCGCGTCGAGGGCGTCATCTTCAACCAGGTCAAGGGCGGCTTCACCGTCGATCTGGACGGGGCCGTCGCCTTCCTGCCGCGCAGCCAGGTGGACATCCGTCCGATCCGCGACGTCTCACCGCTCATGCACACGCCGCAGCCCTTCGAGATCCTCAAGATGGACAAGCGCCGCGGCAACATCGTCGTCTCGCGCCGCACCGTGCTCGAGGAGAGCCGCGCCGAGCAGCGCTCGGAGATCGTGCAGAACCTCGAGGAAGGCCAGGTGGTCGAGGGCGTGGTCAAGAACATCACCGACTACGGTGCGTTCGTCGACCTCGGCGGCATCGACGGCCTGCTGCACGTCACCGACATGGCGTGGCGCCGCGTCAACCATCCGACCGAGATCCTCAATATCGGCCAGACGGTGAAGGTGCAGATCATCCGCATCAACCAGGAGACGCACCGCATCTCGCTCGGCATGAAGCAGCTCGAGGCCGACCCGTGGGAAGGCATCGGCGGCAAGTATCCGCTGGGCAAGAAGGTGACCGGCCGCGTCACCAACATCACCGACTACGGCGCCTTCGTGGAGCTGGAGCCGGGCATCGAGGGTCTCATCCACGTCTCCGAGATGTCGTGGACCAAGAAGAACGTGCACCCCGGTAAGATCCTGTCCACCACGCAGGAGGTCGAGGTGGTCGTGCTCGAGGTCGATCCGGTCAAGCGCCGCATCTCGCTCGGCCTCAAGCAGACGCTGGAGAACCCGTGGGAAGCGTTCGCCCGCAGCCATCCGATCGGCAGCCAGGTCGAGGGCGAGGTCAAGAACAAGACCGAGTTCGGCCTGTTCATCGGGCTGGACGGCGACGTGGACGGCATGGTGCACCTGTCCGACCTCGACTGGACGCGTCCGGGCGAGCAGGTGATCGAGGAGTATCACCGCGGCGATACGGTGCAGGCCCAGGTGCTCGACGTCGATGTCGAGAAGGAGCGTATCTCGCTGGGCATCAAGCAGCTCGGCCGTGATGCCGTCGGCGAGGCGGTCGCCTCCGGCGACCTGCGCAAGGGTGCGGTCGTCACCTGCGAGGTCACCGGCGTCAAGGATGCCGGCCTCGACGTGCGGCTGGTCGAGCACGATCTCGACACCTTCATCAAGCGCGCCGACCTTTCGCGCGACCGTGCCGAACAGCGCCCCGAGCGCTTCGCGGTAGGCCAGAAGGTCGACGCCCGCGTCACCCAGTTCGACAAGAAGACGCGCCGGCTCAACGTCTCGATCAAGGCGCTGGAGATCGCCGAGGAGAAGGAAGCGGTGGCCCAGTACGGCTCCACCGACTCCGGCGCCTCGCTGGGCGACATCCTGGGCGCCGCGCTGAAGCAGCAGGAGAACAAGGAGGACTAGGCCCTCCGATACTGCTGCGCGAAGACAACGGCCCCGCGTGCCTCAGGTACGCGGGGCCTTTTCGTCTCAGGCTTCGCTGGGAGAATTCCATCTCGGGTAAGGGTGCCGCCGAACGACGCTTACGAGCGGGGTGCAACACCATAGCCGCTGATGAACGTAAAAAGCTTATGTATGGTGCTGCTTCCATCGAAGCCCGGGGAGCAGGTCACGATGAAAGCGAGTGCAAGGCAATCTTTCGATGCCACCCGCACCTTCGGCGCGAAGGTAGACTTTGGGCGTGCAGCGGCCGACTACCGCAGTTTCAGAGCTGGATTCCCTCCGGAATTCTTTGCCCGTTTCGCGGACCATGTAGGGTTCGTGCATCGGCAAGCGGCCCTGGATCTGGGCACGGGCACTGGAACGATAGCGCGTGGTCTGGCCCTACTCGGCTTGAACGTGACCGGAGTTGATCCGTCTCAGCCTCTTCTGAACGAGGCCAAGGCAATGGATCACCTTGCAGGTGTCGAAGTTTCCTACAAAAGGGGTCGCGCGGAAGACCTACCCTTTCCAAGCAGTTCATTCGATTTGGTGATCGCTGGCCAGTGCTGGCATTGGTTTGACCGTGCGGCAGGCGCTGCGGAGGCGCTTCGCGTGCTGAAGCCGGGCGGCATTATTTCGGTCGCCCATTTTGACTGGCTGCCACTGCCAGGCAATGTCGTCGAACTAACCGAAAGGCTCATTCTCGACGCCAATCCCGCTTGGACGATGGGTGGGGGCGCCGGTATCTATCCGCAATGGGCCATGGACCTCGCAACTGCTGGTTTTACGAATCTGGAGACCCGGTCTTTCGACATCGATCAGGTGTACAGTCATGAGGCTTGGCGTGGTCGGATAAGAGCGAGTGCTGGCATTAGGGCAAGCCTTGACGAAGCCGACACCGCCCGCTTCGACGCTATATTGGAAGCTCGGCTTCAGGAGCATTTCCCCGACGACCCCATCACTGTTCCGCATCGCGTTTGGTGGATCTGCGGTCAAAAGCCGAATGGCTAGACAGTGGACCTGCGGGCAATCCGCACTAACGATCCCGACGAAAAAATCAGGGAAGTGGATCTGCGGGTGATGCAGGCCTCTTGGGCGCCGCAAACCCGTCCGTTCCGATCAGAGATGCGCAGAATCGGTTTGCCGACATTCCTCGATACAAGCATAATCCGAATTTTCAGCATCAAAGATTTCCGACCATGTCCTCTGCCAGATCTGACCGCCTTACACCCAATCTCCGCGCGATCCGTTCGAGCGATGCTGCCGCGCTTTGTCATATCGCGAACATGCCGGGTTACCGGCACGGGACACTATGCTTACCGTTCGAACCAGTCGAATACTGGGAAAAACGGATTGCCGGTTCGATAGGGGAGAATACCTGGTTGGTCGCAGAAGTGGACGACCATATCGTGGGCCACGGCCGTCTTCTGGCCCGCAAACGGGCACGGATGGCGCATGTTGGCGACATCATCATGGGCGTGGCGGATGATTTCGTCGGGCGCGGAATCGGTTCAGCCATCCTCCAGGCCTTGCTGGATGTCGCCGACAACTGGCGCGGCCTGAAGCGTATTGAACTCACCGTCTATGCCGGAAATGAACCGGCTATCCGGCTCTACCGCCGCCACGGCTTCGAGGTGGAAGGCAAGCATGTAAAGGCGGGGTTCACAGACGGGGAGTACGTGGACGTCCTCACCATGGCCCGCCTTCGCTTCTGACTGCAGCGCCGGGTCGCCTACCAATGCGGCGGTTTCGTCACCGGGGTGTCGGGCGCGGCCCGCTCCTCCAGCGCCAGGAACCGCTCAGTCAAGGCATCGAGCCTCTTCTGGAGCCGGTCTATCGCCGCCCACTGGTGGGCGAACTGGGCCGACAGCTCCTCGATCGTCTTTTCCTGTTCTGCCGCCAGGATTTCGAGCGCCTCCAGCCTGTCCTCGTTCATCTCGCGATCTCCTTGAATACAGCAGTCGGCCGAAAGCACGGTGCCGGATACCTTACAGCACCGTTGCGCGCCCGAATGGATGCACGGCGCCGCCTCGCTTGAAAATTGACAATTCCCCCAGGCTTTGTCGAGTGTAAGCTGGAGCCGGTTGGCAGGCGGAAATCCGCGTGCTACCGATTTGACCAAACGATAAAAAACTCGGGGAAATGGGCCTGCGCATGGCCAAAGCCGCGATCGAACTCAAGGGCATCACGAAGAGCTTCGGCTCGGTGCGCGCCAACCGCGATATCGACCTGACCATCGCGCCGGGAACCATCCACGGCATCATCGGCGAGAACGGCGCCGGCAAATCGACGCTGATGTCGATCCTCTACGGCTTCTACCAGGCCGACCGCGGCGAAATCTACGTCAAGGGCGAGCGCGCCGAGATCCTTTCCGCGAGCGATGCCATCCGCCGCGGCATCGGCATGGTGCATCAGCACTTCATGCTGGTGCACAATTTCACGGTGCTCGAAAACATCATCCTCGGTGCGGAGGGCGAGCCGCTCCTGAAGGCCTCCATCGCCAAGGCGCGCTCGGAGCTGGAGCGGCTGGAGCGCGATTACGGGCTGGAGGTCGATCCGGACGCGGTGGTCGAGAACCTGTCGGTCGGCCTGCAGCAGCGGGTGGAGATCCTGAAGGCGCTGTTCCGCGGCGCCGAGATCCTGATCCTCGACGAGCCGACCGGCGTGCTGACCCCGGCGGAGGCCGACCATCTCTTCCGCATCCTGCGCCAGCTCAAGGATGAGGGGAAGACGATCGTGCTGATCACGCACAAGCTGCGTGAGATCATGGCGGTCACCGACAATGTCTCGGTCATGCGCCAGGGTGCGCTGGTCGCCACGCGGCCGACCGGGGAGACCACCGTGGAAGAACTGGCGGAGTTGATGGTCGGCCGCCGTGTTCTCCTGCGCGTCGAGAAGGGCCCCGCCAGGCCGGGCGAGGTGCTTCTTTCGGTCAGGGACCTGACGGTGAAGGACGCGCGCGGGGTCACCATGGTCGAGGATGTCTCCTTTGACGTGCGCGCAGGCGAGATCGTCGGCATCGCCGGAGTGGCCGGCAACGGCCAGTCGGAGCTTCTGGAAACCATCACCGGCATCCGCACGGCGGTTTCCGGAACGGTGGCGCTGGCCGGCCGGCCGGTGGACCTGACCGGCGCGGCCGATCCGGCGGACCTGCGCCGGCGCGGCATGGCGCATGTGCCGGAAGACCGGCACCATATGGGCCTCGTCCTGCCCTTCGAGGAGAGCGAGAACGCTATCTTAGGCTATCACCGGCAGGACAAATACCGAAAGGGTCCCTTTCTCGATGTCGAGGCCGTCCGCCGCGACGCCGAGGACAAGATCGCCAAATACGATATCCGCCCGGCCGATGCGCGGCTCAAGACCGCCAACTTTTCCGGCGGCAACCAGCAGAAGATCGTGCTGTCGCGCGAGATGGAGCAGGATCCGCAGGTGCTCATCGTCGGCCAGCCGACGCGCGGCGTGGATGTCGGAGCGATCGAGTTCATCCATCGCCGGCTCATCGATATGCGGGACCAGGGAAAGGCGGTGCTTCTCGTCTCGGTCGAGCTCGACGAGATCCGCTCGCTTTCCGACCGGATCATCGTGATGTGCGGCGGGCGCGTCGTCGGCGAGCGCGGGCCCGACGCCGGCGAGAACGAGCTCGGCCTGCTGATGGCGGGCGTCGCGGAGAAGGAAGCAGCGGAATGAGCACCCCCTACGCCAAGCTGCCCGCCTGGGCCGACTACGGCCTCATCCCGCTGATCAATCTCTTCGTCGCCTTCCTCGTCGCCGGGCTCGTCGTGCTCATGATCGGCGAGAACCCGCTGCGCGCGGCCGTCATTCTCATCGACGGGGCAGTCGGGCGCGGCCAGGCCATCGCCTATACGCTTTATTACGCAACGAGCTTCATCTTCACCGGGCTTGCCGTGGCCGTCGCCTTTCACTGCAGCCTGTTCAACATCGGCGGCGAGGGGCAGGCCTATGTCGGCGGGCTGGGCGTGGCGCTCGCCTGCCTCGCCTTCGACGGTATCTTTCCCTGGTGGTTGACCTTTCCGCTGGCCATACTCGGCGCAGCCCTCTTCGGCGCCGCCTGGGCGCTCATTCCCGCCTATCTCCAGGCCAGGCGCGGCTCGCACATCGTCATCACGACGATCATGTTCAATTTCATCGCCGCCAGCCTGATGGTCTATCTCCTGGTCAATGTGCTCAGGCCGGTCGCCAGCCAGACACCGCAGACACGCGCGTTTCTGGAAGGCGGGCAGTTGCCGAAGCTCAACTGGCTTCTGGAAGCGCTGGGGCTTTCGGTGCGCTCCTCCCCGTTCAACCTGTCCTTCCTTCTGGCGCTCGCCGCGGCGTTTTTCGTCTGGCTGCTCATCTGGCGCACGCGGCTCGGATACGAGATCCGGATGCGCGGCCACAGTCCCCGTGCCGCGCGCTACGGCGGGGTGAGCGAAGTGCGCATCATCATTCTCACCATGCTGATCTCCGGCGCGCTGGCCGGCATGATGGCGCTCAATCCGGTGATGGGCGAGCTCTATCGCCTGCAGATCGATTTCGTCACCGGCGCCGGATTCGTCGGCATCGCCGTGGCGCTGATGGGGCGTTCCCATCCAGCCGGCATCGTGCCGGCGGCGATCCTCTTCGGCATGCTCTACCAGGGCGGCGCGGAGCTTTCCTTCGAGATGCCCGGCATCTCGCGCGACATGATCGTCATCATCCAGGGGCTCGTGATCCTGTTCGCCGGGGCGCTGGAACACATGTTCCGGCCGAACCTGCAGGCGCTCTTTGCGCGTTTCGAGCGCGGGGACGTGCCCCCGGCCGTCAAGGAAGGGGAACGCGCCTGATGGAGACCTTCAACACGCTCGTTCTCCTGCTCGATTCCACCGTGCGGCTGTCCGTGCCGCTGCTCTTTGCAGCCCTTGCCGGCCTTTATTCCGAGCGCTCCGGCGTTTTCGATATCGGGCTCGAGGGCAAGATGCTGGCCGGGGCCTTCGCCGCCGGTGCGGCGGCGGCGGTCTTCGGCTCGGCCTGGGCCGGCCTTATTGCGGCGGTCCTGGTCTCCGTCTTCTTCGCGCTCGTGCACGGCTTCGCCTCCATCACCCATCGCGGCAACCAGATCGTCTCCGGCGTGGCGATCAATTTCATTGCCGCCGGTTCCACGGTGATCCTCGGCCAGGCCTGGTTCTCCCAGGGCGGCCGCACACCGCTTCTCGGGGCGGAAGGGCGCTTCGGCGCGCTTCACCTGCCTTTCGCGGAGGCGGTGAGCGGCGTGCCGGTCTTGGGGCCGATCTATTCCGACCTCCTGTCCGGCCATTCGCTGCTCGTCTATATCGCCTTCCTCCTCGTGCCGTTCACATGGTGGGCGCTTTTCCGCACCCGTTTCGGGCTGCGGCTGAGGGCGGTCGGGGAGAATCCGGCGGCGGTGGATACGGCTGGCATTTCGGTCGCCTGGCTGCGCTATCGCGCGGTCATCTGCACGGGTGTCCTGACCGGACTTGCGGGCACTTATCTGGCCTTGGCGCAGAACGCCGGTTTCGTGAAGGACATGACCGCGGGGCGCGGCTTCATCGCGCTCGCCGCCCTCATCTTCGCCAAGTGGCGCCCGGTGCCGGTCATGTTCGCCTGCCTGCTGTTCGGTTTTCTCGACGCCCTCGCCATCCGCATCCAGGGCATGCCGCTGCCGCTCATCGGGCAGGTGCCGGTGCAACTCATCCAGGCTCTGCCCTACATCCTGACCGTCGTGCTGCTCGCCGGCTTCATCGGGCGGGCCATCCCGCCGCGCGCCGGCGGCGTGCCTTATGTGAAGGAACGCTGATGGACACCGAAGCCCTCTTTCAGGCCGCAAGGATCGCCATGGACCGCGCCTACGCGCCCTATTCCCGCTTTCCAGTCGGCGCGGCATTGCGCACCGAGGCGGGCGCGATCCATGCCGGGTGCAATATCGAGAACGCTTCCTACCCGGAAGGCTGGTGCGCCGAGACCACGGCGCTCGGCCACATGATCATGGCGGGCGGCGGCAAGGTTGCGGAAATCGCCGTGGTGGCGGAAAAGATGCCGAAGATCATGCCCTGTGGGGGGTGCCGGCAGAGGCTGGCGGAATTCGTCACCGCGGATGCCAGGCTGCATCTGTGCGACATCGGCGGCGTGGTGGAGACGGTGCCGTTCGCGACGGTCTTCCCGCGCGCCTTCGATCTGGAGGCGAACCGGTGAAGGAAGCCGTGGACCTCCTGACGGAGCGGCTGGAGGGGCTTGCTCCCCGGGTCGCACTGGTGCTGGGCTCCGGGCTCGGCGGCTTGGTCGAGGCGGTGGAAAAGCCGGTGCGCATCCCTTACGCGCAATTGCCCGGCTTTCCGCAAAGCGGCGTAACCGGCCATGCCGGCGCGCTCGTCGCCGGATACATGGAGGGCCGGCCGGTGCTCATGCTCTCCGGCCGCGCCCACTACTACGAGCGGGGCGATGCCGCCGGCATGCGCCCGGCGCTCGAGGCTCTGGCGGGGATCGGCGTCGAGCATCTGGTTCTCACCAACGCCGCCGGCTCGCTGACGGCGGACATGCCGCCCGGCTCGGTGATGCTGATCGAAGATCATATCAATTTTTCCGGCATGAACCCGCTGATCGGAGAGGAAACCGACCGCCGCTTCGTGGGCATGAGCGAGGCCTATGACGCGGATCTCAGGACCGCGCTCGAACGGGCGGCCGAAAAGGCCGGCGTGAGCCTCCACAAGGGCGTCTACATGTGGTTTTCCGGTCCCAGCTTCGAGACGCCCGCCGAGATCCGCATGGCGCGCACGCTCGGCGCCGATGCCGTCGGCATGTCGACCGTGCCGGAAGTGATCCTGGCGCGTTTTCTCGGCCTCAAGGTGGCCGCTTGCTCGGTGATCACCAATCTCGGCGCCGGCATGGCGGTGGGCGAGCTCTCCCACGAGGAGACGAAGGACATGGCGCCGGTGGGCGGGGAGAAGCTTGCCGGGGTGCTGCAATGCCTGTTCGCGGAGGGGCTGGTGGATGCATAGCGGGATTGACCGGACGATGCTCCTTCACGCCCAGGGGCACACACATTTCCAGGTATCGTGACCATGCCGCTGCCGCAGGAGATCATCCGCAGGAAGCGCGACGGCGAAACACTTTCCGGGGCGGAAATCGCCGACTTCGCCGCCGGGCTGGCTTCCGGCGCCTGGAGCGAGGGGCAGGTCGCCGCCCTCGCCATGGCCGTCTTCCTGAACGGGATGCAGCGGGAAGAGACCGTCGCGCTGACGCTGGCGATGCGTGATTCCGGCGAGGTGCTCGACTGGTCGTCGCTGCCCGGGCCCGTCACCGACAAGCACTCCACCGGCGGCGTCGGCGACAACGTCTCGCTGATGCTGGCGCCGATCGTGGCCGCCTGCGGCGCCTATGTGCCGATGATCTCAGGGCGCGGACTGGGGCACACGGGCGGCACGCTCGACAAGATGGATTCGATCCCCGGCTACCAGAGCCAACCGGACGGGGCACTGTTCGCAAAATCCGTGCGCGAAGCCGGCTGCGCCATCATCGGCCAGACGGGGACGCTGGCGCCGGCCGACGGCCGCTTCTACGCCGTGGGCGACGTCACCGGCACGGTGGAATCGATCCCGCTGATCACCGCATCCATCCTGTCGAAAAAGCTGGCGGCGGGGCTGGGCTCGCTGGTGCTCGACGTCAAGTCCGGCAACGGCGCCTTCATGGCGAGCCCGCGGGAAGCCCGGCGGCTGGCCGATAGCCTGGTCGCGGTGGCAAACGGCGCCGGATTGTCCGCCAGCGCGCTGATTACCGACATGAATGAGCCGCTCGCCTCCTGCGCCGGCAACGCCGTCGAGGTCTTGAACGCGGTGGATTTCCTCACTGGACAGTCGCGCGCCCAGCGGCTGGAAGAGGTCACGCTGGCGCTCGCCGCCGAGATGCTGCTTTCGGCCGGGATCGCCACCTCCACCCGCGAGGCCTATGACCGCACGCGCGCCGCGCTCGACAGCGGCCAGGCGGCGGCGTGTTTCGGCAGGATGGTGCACGCCCTCGGCGGCCCCGCCGACTTCACGGAGAAAGCGCGCGAACACCTGCC
>NZ_JBHSUM010000147.1:0-10321 GCF_042660605.1 Nitratireductor sp. GCM10026969 | reverse complement strand
CCGCCCTGCGCCGGCAGCGCATCACCCGGCCGTTCATGACGGGCGTCCGCGCGATCGATCTCTTCACCCCGCTCTGCCACGGCCAGCGCATGGGTGTCTTCGCCGGCTCGGGGGTGGGCAAGTCAACACTGCTCGCCATGCTGGCGAAGGCCGAGGCCTTCGATACCGTCGTCGTCGCCATGGTCGGCGAGCGCGGCCGCGAGGTGCGGGAATTCCTGGAAGACACGATCGGCGAAAAGAGCATGGCAAAGACCGTCGCCGTGATCGCAACCAGTGACGAGACGGCCATGATGCGCCGCCGCGCTGCCGACACCGCCATGCGCGTGGCCGAATGCTTCCGCGACCGTGGCGAAAGGGTGCTGCTGATCCTCGATTCGGTGACGCGCTACGCGCATGCCGCCCGCCAGGTCGCCATCGGCGCCGGCGAACCGCCGGTGGCGCGCGGCTATCCCGCCTCGGTCTTCACCGATCTGCCGAAACTCCTTGAGCGCGCCGGTCCCGGCGAAAACGGCCAGGGCTCCATCACTGCCATTCTCTCCGTCCTCGTCGACGGAGACGACCACAACGATCCCGTCGCCGACTGCGTGCGCGGCATCCTCGACGGCCACGTGGTGCTGGACCGGGCAATCGCCGAGCAGGGGCGCTACCCGCCCGTCGATCCGCTCGCCTCCATCTCGCGGCTCGCCGACCGCGCCTGGACGCCGGACAAGCGGCTTCTCATCCAGCGGCTCAAGGCCATGATCGCCCGTTTCGAGGAAACGCGCGACATCCGCCTTCTGGGCGGCTTCCAGGCAGGGCTCGATCCCGAGCTGGACCAGGCGGTGCGCCAGGTGCCGGTGATTTACGAGGCGCTGCAGCAAAGCCCCGGCGACCCGCCCACGGCCGACCCCTTCGCCGAGCTTGCCGCCCGGCTCAAAACCAAGGAGACATCCCGTGACGGATAAGCTTGCCGGCCTCGTCCTGGCGGATGCAACATCCGTTGAAGACGTGCCCGAGGAAGACGCGGAAAAGCCGGGCCTCTTCAGCCGCCTGTCCGGACATGTTGCGCAGGCCGGCAGCCATGACTGGCTCGTGGCCGGCTGCGGCATCGGCCTGGCGGCGGTGTGCGCGCTTTTTCCCTGGTACATCTTCTTCAACCAGGACAGCTTCGGGGTCAGGCCGCTCCGGTTTTCCGCAGCCACGTCCCGCGACGGCCCCGGCGGCGTAGCCGCCCTTGCCGCCCTCGCCGACGAGCGCATCCCCCTGGCGCGCGATGCCATGCCGCGGATCGATTTCCTCCCCACCGGAACGGTGCCCGAGGCGCCTTTCGACGCGGACGACATTCCCGAACAGCCCTTCCCCGGCGACAAGCTGAGCTACCGTCTGATCGACGCCGGCAACGGCCGGGCGATGATCGAGGACGAGGACGGCTTCTGGATCGTCCAGCGCGGATCTCTCCTGCCCGACGGCAGCCGTGTCGCGCAGATCGGCACCCGCGACGGAAGTTGGGTGCTGGTCACCTCGGATGAAAAGGAGATCCGGCTGTCGCGCTAGCCGTGCCGGCGCAAGGCCCACGCAAGACTGGCTGCCTATCGTCGGCTTCGAAACTCATGGGAGTCGCCATGCAGCCCGTCAATCTGTTCGATCTTGCCACGCAGCAGGCGCGCTGGCTGTCCGTGCGCCAGACGGCGGTGTCCGGCAACATCGCCAATATCAACACGCCCGGCTACAAGGCGCTCGATGTCGAGCCCTTCGAAAGCGTGCTCGACAACACCAAGGTCGCGATGGAGGCGACCCATGCCGTGCACCAGAAGACCGGCGCGACGCCCTCTTCCATTCTTGTCGAGGCGCAGGAAGACCCGAAGCTTCTGCCCTCCGGAAACAGCGTCGTGTTGGAGGACGAGCTGATCAAGGCGGGAGAGGTCCGCCGCGCCTTCGAGCTCAACACGGCCATCGTCAAGTCCTTCCACCGCATGATGATGATGACGGCGAGGAGTTGAGGAAATGAGCGACGCCCTTTCCGCCGCCCTCAAGGTTTCCGGCTCCGGCCTCATGGCCCAGTCGGAGCGCATGCGCGTGGTCTCGGAGAACCTCGCCAACGCACAGTCGACCAGCGACATCCCCGGCGGCGATCCCTACCGGCGCAAGACCATCAGCTTCGCCGCCGAACTGGACCGCACCACCGGGGGAGCGATGGTGGAAGTCTCGGCCATCGCCCGCGACCCGACGGAGTTCCCCATGGAATACCTGCCGGGCCACGAGGCCGCCGACGCATCGGGCTACGTCAAGATGCCCAATGTGAACATGCTGGTCGAGATCGCCGACATGCGCGAGGCCGGCCGCGGCTATGAAGCCAACCTACAGAGCATGAGGCAGGCGCGCGAGATGATTTCCATGACCATCGACCTGTTGCGGAGCAGCTCATGATCACCGGCCTCGGCAACGTAACACCCCTTTCCGGCACGCAGGCTCTCCTGCCGGAAGCGGGTACGGTGCGCTCGACCACTGGTGACGCCTTCTCCGAGATGGTGAGCGAACTGGCCACCAGCACCGTAGCACGCCTCGAGAGAGCCGAAGGCGTTTCGCTGCAGGCGCTCGAAGGCGAGGCGGACACGCGCGCCGTGGTCGACGCGGTGATGAGCGCGGAACAGTCGCTCCAGGCGGCGATCGCCATCCGCGACAAAATCGTTACCGCCTATCTCGAAGTCAGCCGCATGGCGATCTGAAGGAAGTAGCCCATGAAAGCCCTGTCCATCGCCGCCACCGGCATGACCGCCCAGCAGACCAATCTCGAGGTGATCGCCAACAACATCGCCAACATCAACACCACCGGATTCAAGCGCGCCCGCGCCGAGTTCTCGGACCTGCTCTACCAGGTCGAGCGGCTGCAGGGCGTGCCGGAGCGGGCGAACCAGGCCGTCGTCCCCGAAGGCGCAAACATCGGCCTCGGCGTGAAGACCGCCGCCGTGCGCAACGTCCACATCCAGGGTTCCCTCAGCAACACCGGCAACAAGTTCGACCTGGCGCTGGTGGGCAAGGGCTGGTTCGAGATCGAGGGCGCGGACGGCGAGCCGCTTTACACCCGCGCCGGCGCCTTCAACACCAACGCCAACGGAGAGCTGGTCACCGTCGACGGCTTCCCCGTCACGCCGGCGATCGTCGTCCCCGAAGACGCCGTGGACGTCATCGTCAACAAGACCGGCCAGGTCTTCGCCCGCATCGACGGGCAGAACGAGTTGCAGGAGCTGGGTCAGCTCACGCTTGCCACCTTCTCCAACGAGGCCGGCCTTTCGCCCATCGGCAACAATCTCTTCCGCGAGACAGTTGCCTCCGGCCCCGCCAATGTCGGCGTGCCGGGCGATCCCGGCTTCGCCACGATCGAACAGGGCTATCTGGAAGACTCCAATGTAGATCCGGTGAAGGAGATCACCGAGCTGATTTCCGCCCAGCGCGCCTATGAGATGAACTCCAAGGTCATCCGTGCAGCCGACGAGATGGCCGCCACCGTAACCCAGTCGATACGCTAGACCGATGCGCCGCCGATCTGCAGGAAGACGGTTTCGGTTTGCAGGGCTCGCCGCCGCCCTCGCCCTTGTCACGGCCTCCGCCGCCGCGCAGGAGACCGTGGTCGTCCCGCTGCGCGTCATCTATCCGGGCGAGACGGTTTCGGCCAATGCGCTCAACGAGGTGACCCTGCGCCGCCGCCAGAAGGGCATGGCCGCGATTGCCCGCGCGCCCGGGGATCTCGAAGGGAAAGTCGCCCGCCGCACATTGCTGCCAGGGCGCCTGGTGCCGCTTTCCTCCGTCCGCGAGGCTTATCTGGTCGAGCCGGGCACGGCGGTCACGGTCATCTTCAGCGAGGGAGCGCTGA
Source organism: Nitratireductor sp. GCM10026969 (assembly GCF_042660605.1). Lineage (NCBI taxonomy): Bacteria > Pseudomonadati > Pseudomonadota > Alphaproteobacteria > Hyphomicrobiales > Phyllobacteriaceae > Nitratireductor > Nitratireductor sp. GCM10026969. The sequence goes on along the minus strand of NZ_JBHSUM010000147.1, from coordinate 6,471 downwards.
CCATCTCGCTCACTGCCGTGCCGCTGGAATCGGGGGCGGCAGGCGACCTCATCAAGCTGCGCAACATGGATAGCGGCGCCGTCATCACCGGCATCGTCATGGCCGACGGCACGGTCAGGGTCAGCGCCTCATGATCCGGCGATTGCTGCTCACCGGTCTCATCGTTCTTTTCGCCGCCGCGCCCGCGGCGGGTGCTTCGCGCATCAAGGACCTCGCCGAACTGCAGGCCTCGCGCGACAACCAGCTGGTCGGCTACGGCCTGGTGATCGGCCTCAACGGCTCGGGCGACAGCTTGCGCAACGCGCCCTACACCGAACAGTCCATGCGCGCCATGCTGCAGAACCTGGGCATCGCCACCGAGGGCGGCAGGGCGCGCGCCAGGAATGTGGCGGCCGTCATCGTGACCGCCAATCTGCCGCCCTTCGTCCAGTCCGGCGCACGGATCGACATCAGCGTGTCCTCCCTCGGCGACGCTTCCTCGCTTGCCGGCGGCACGCTCGTCATGACGCCGCTGAGAGCCGCCGACGGCGAGATCTATGCCGTGGCTCAAGGGGCGGTCGTCGTGTCGGGCTTCTCCGCCGAGGGCCAGGCCGAGACCCTGACCCGAGGCGTTCCGACCGCCGGCCGCGTGCCGAACGGCGCGGTCGTCGAGCGCACCGTCAAGGCCGCCTTCAACGACATGCTGATGCTCACCCTGCAGTTGCGCAATCCTGACTTCTCCACGGTCGTGCGCGTCACCGACGCGATCAACGCCTATACGAAGAAGCGTTTCGGGGCGCGGCTGGCGATGGAGCAGGATTCGCGCACGGTCAACATTCGCAAGCCGAAGAACATATCCGCCGCCCGTTTTTATGCCGAAATTGAAAACCTCGTCGTCGAGCCGGACGCGCCGGCGCGCGTGGTCGTCGACGAAAGAACCGGCACGGTGGTGATCGGCAACGACGTGCGAATCTCGCGCGTCGGCATCAGCCACGGGGCGCTCACGGTTCGGGTCACCGAAATGCCGCGCGTCGTCCAGCCGGAGCCGTTCTCATTCGGCGAAACCGAAATCGAGCCCTACACGGTCATCGACGCCGACCAGCCGGACGCCCGCGTGGCCGTGCTCGACGGACCCGATCTGCAAACGCTCGTCTCCGGCCTCAACCGGCTGGGCGTGAAGCCCGACGGCATCATTGCCATCCTGCAGGGCATCAAGTCCGCCGGTGCGCTGCAGGCCGAACTCGTGCTGCAATAGGAGCGATCCATGCGAAAGCGCTTACGCATGACAAAGACGGCGAACCGGGCGGGGAAATCGTTTCTCTCCGCCGCGCTCCTGGCTGTGCTGCTCGCGCCGGGGACGGTCCGTGCCGCCGACACCGGAGACGAGGTCCAGCGCTTCTGTACGAACATCGCGGACGCCGCGCGCGACCGCCGCTACATCCTGCAGACCGAGGAACTGGAAAGCCTGCGCGGAGAGATCGACGCCCGCATCGCGGCGCTGGAGGAAAAGCGCGCCGAATACGAAGCTTGGCTCGCGCGCCGCGATGCCTTCCTCGCCCGCGCCGAGGGTGACCTCGTGCAGATCTATTCCAGCATGCGCCCGGATGCGGCCGCCGAACGCCTGGCGGAAGTACGCGTCGAACTCGCCGCCGCCATCCTGATGCGCCTGGAGCCGCGCACGGCCGGCCTCATCCTCAACGAGATGAACAGCAAGTCCGCGGCGACGCTGACCACCATCATCGCCAGTGCGGCCCGTCCCGAGGATCCTTCATGAGACCGCCCGCAGGCGCCGCTCTCATTGCCGCCGCACTTGCGCTGGGCGGCTGCACGACGGCCGAGGAGCTGGGCCGGGCGCCGAAGCTGTCGCCGGTGGGTGCAGGCGCCGAACCCACCATGCTGCCGGCCTACCACTACCCGAACGAAACGGAGCCGCCGCTTGCCCGCTACTCTCTCTGGAGCGATCGGCAAAGCCGGCTCTTCACCGATCCGCGAGCGTTGCATGTCGGCGACATCCTGACCGTCGAAATCAGGATCAATGACAAGGCACGTTTTGAAAACGAATCCATGCGCTCGCGACAGGCCGCCCGCGACCTCGGCGTCTTTGGCTCCTTCAGCACCGGCAGTCCGAGCGGCAGTGCCAGCGGCAATGCCCAGGCCCAGGGCGAGATCGGATCCGGCACCTCCACCGACTCCGAAGGCAGGACCGAGCGTTCCGAGGATCTGAAGCTGGTCGTCGCTGCCGTGGTGACCGACAAGCTGCCCAACGGCAATCTGCGGATCTCCGGCACCCAGGAGGTGCGGGTGAACTATGAGCTGCGGGTGCTCACCATCGCCGGCATCGTGCGCCCCGCCGACATCGGCCCGCACAACACCGTTTCCTACGAGCGCATCGCCGAGGCGCGGATTTCCTATGGCGGCCGCGGGCGCTTGAGCGAGGTGCAGCAGCCGCCCTACGGCCAGCAGATCCTCGACACGGTGCTGCCCTTCTGACGGAGAGACAAAGCGTGGCACTGGTTCTCGAAGACAAGCAGAAGGCCAAGGGCCCTCCCCTCGTGCTGCAGGTTATCGCCCTCATCGTCGTCACGGCGCTGGCGGTCGGCATGGGCTGGGTCACCGGCGGCTACCTGGAGGCAAGGCAGGCGCCCGCCTCCGAGCCCGGCACGATCAAGGAGGAGGAGCCCGCCGCACGCGGAAACGATGGACCGGCAGGCCCGGTCTCGGTCGCCGCGCCTGCGGTGATCGACCTCGACCCGATCACCACCAACCTGGCCGACCCCACCGAGATCTGGGTGCGCATGGAACTGGCTGCGGTTTTCGACGGCGCGCCGGACCCTGCGCTCGCGCGAAAGGTCCACCAGGACATCCTCGCCTATATCCGCACCGTGAAGCTGCGGCAGATCGAAAGCGCGAGCGGTTTTCAGCACCTCAGGGCGGACCTGCGCGAGCGCGCCCGCATCCGCAGCGAAGGTCGCGTCGACGACATCCTGATCAGGACATTCCTTTACGAATGAAGCGCACCCTGCTCACCCTTGCCGCCTGGATCGCGGCCACCGTTCCCGCCGCCGCCCAGACGCTCGATTTCGAGGCGCTCGCCGGCAATGCGGACGGCACCACGGTGGGCTACATCATCCAGCTCTTCGGCCTGCTGACCGTCCTGTCGATCGCGCCGGGGATCCTCATCATGGTGACGAGCTTCACCCGGTTCGTCATCGCCTTCGCCATCCTGCGCGCCGGCATGGGCTTGCCGACCACGCCGGCCAATCTCATCCTCATCAGCCTGGCGCTTTTCATGACCTTCTATGTCATGGCGCCCACCTTCGACCGCGCATGGAACGAGGGGGTGCGCCCGCTGATGGACAACGAGATCTCCGAATCGGTGGCCATGGAACGCATTACCGAGCCCTTTCGCGATTTCATGGCCGACAATGTGCGCGAGGAGGACTACACCCTTTTCGCCGATCTCGCGGTCGAGCGCGGGGGCGTGGAGACATCAGCCGAAGCCGCGGACCTGCGCGTCCTCATCCCGGCCTTCATGATCTCTGAGATCCGGCGCGGTTTCGAGATCGGTTTTCTCGTCGTCCTTCCCTTTCTGGTGATCGACCTGATCGTCGCCACCATCACCATGTCCATGGGCATGATGATGCTGCCGCCGACCGTGGTCTCGCTGCCCTTCAAGATCCTGTTCTTCGTGCTGATCGACGGTTGGAACCTGCTCGTGGGCAGCCTCGTGCGCTCCTTCTTCTGAGCCGCACCGCCCGAGCACCTTCACAATTTGGTAAGAAATTGCAGCCATAACGCCAGGCCAAACGCAGGGCGGAGTGAGCTTCACGAGGCTCACCGGCATGATGCCCCTCCGCCCTACCGGCCGGCCCGGTATGTCCCTTTTCATGCACACTCGGGGACACTTTCCCATGTCAAGTCTCAACACCAATGCCGCGGCGATGACCGCGCTGCAGACCCTCAACTCCATCTCCAAGGACATGGCGACGACGCAGTCGCGCATCTCTACCGGTCTGCGCGTGAACGAGGCGTCCGACAACGCCGCCTACTGGTCGATCGCCACCACCATGCGCTCCGACAACAAGGCCAACTCCGTGGTCCAGGACGCGCTCGGCCTGGCCGCCGGCAAGGTCGACACCGCCTACACGGCGATGGATTCGGCCAAGGACGTCGTCGACCAGATCAAGGAGAAGGTCCTGCTCGCCAAGACCTCGAGCTCCGAGGATCGCACCAAGATCCAGAGCGAGATCACGGCCCTGCAGGCACAACTCACGGAAACGGCCGGCGCGAGCTATGCCGGCACGAGCCTGCTGACGACCGACTCGACGGCGGCGACCACCGAATTCAGCGTGATCTCGTCCTACAACCGTGATTCCACCGGCGCCGTCACGACCGGTGAGATCAACGTCACGCTCGCCGACATCCGCCTCATCGACAGCGGCGGTGCCAATGCCGGCATTCTGGACACCGAGTTCACGACCACCGGTGCCGGCGCCGCGACGGCCTCCGTCATGACGCTCGACGTCACCGCCGCCGGTCTGGACGAGACCGACTTCAACGACATGCTGACCGGGATCGAGACGGCCCTCGCCGACATCGCGACCGGTGCGTCCTCGCTGGGCGCCGCCAAGTCGCGCATCGATCTGCAGAACGACTTCGTTTCCAAGCTGGCGGATGCGATCGATCGCGGTGTCGGCCAGCTCGTCGACGCCGATATGAACGAGGAGTCGGCCCGTCTGTCCGCCCTCCAGGTACAGCAGCAGTTGGGCGTCCAGGCGCTCTCCATCGCCAACTCCAACGCCCAGAACATCCTGTCGCTGTTCCGCTGACGACAGCCTTCGTTCCGATCATGGAGATGGGCCGCGCACCGCGCGGCCCATTTCATTTTCGCACAAGCTTCGCGCCCTAGGCTTGCCCGGCAATCCGCTGGGAGCGTTGTCGACTTGCCTGAGCAGCTTCGAACCGTCGTCGAAAACCTAAAGAGCCTGGGGCCGCGCCGCCTCGCAATGATGGGAGGTGTTCTGGCCCTCGTGATGGCCGTCATCGTCACCGGCGCGCTCTATCTCAACAAGCCGGCCTACGAGACGCTCTATGTCGGGCTGGAGCGTGCCGACGTGAACCAGATCGGCCTCGTGCTCGGCGAGGCCGGCATCAGCTTCGACGTGAACTCCGACGGCACCGCCGTGCTCGTGCCGGCCGGCAAGACGGCCCAGGCGCGCATGCTGCTCGCCGAGAAGGGCCTGCCGACCAGCACCAATGCCGGCTATGAGCTGTTCGACAATGTCGGCTCGCTGGGACTCACCACCTTCATGCAGGAGGTGACGCGCGTGCGCGCGCTCGAAGGCGAGATCGCGCGCACCATCCAGTCGATCGCCGGCATCAAGGCCGCCCGCGTGCACATCGTCATGGAGGAGCGCGGCAATTTCCGGCGCGAGGCCCAGGAGCCTTCCGCCTCCGTGGTCATCCGCACCGCCGGCATCGAGGGTGTTGAGAAGGCCGCCTCGATCCGCTACCTCGTCTCTGCCGCCGTGCCCGGCCTGAACACGGAGAAGGTGACGGTGCTCGACTCCTCCGGCACGCTGCTTGCCGCCGGCGACGACCCGGCCAACAACACCGCCCAGCGCTCGATCGGCATCGAACGCACGGTGGAATCGCAGATCGAGGAGAACATCCGCCGCGCGCTTTCCCCCTATCTCGGCCCGGACAATTTCCGTGCCAGCGTGAAGGCCACGGTGAACACCGATGCGCGCCAGGTAGAGGAGGTCATCTACGATCCCGATTCGCGTGTCGAGCGCTCCGTCCAGATCGTCCGCTCCAACGACAGCGCCACCCAGGAAACCGCAGCCACGCCGACCACCGTGCTGCAGAACCTGCCTGAGGAGGAGACACCGGCCGGCGAACTGCCGCGCTCCTCCGAGGAGAGCGAGCGGCGCGAAGAGACCACCAATTACGAGATCAACACGAAACGGATCGCCACCACCAGCAACGGGTACCAGGTCAACCGCCTCTCCATCGCCGTCGTTGTCAATCAGGCCCGGCTCGCCGGACTTCTGGGCGAGAATGCCGCCCCGGAAGAGATCCGTCAGCGGCTCGACGAAATTCAGTCCGTCGTCGCCTCCGCGACCGGCTTCGACGAAGCGCGCGGCGACCTTTTGAACGTCGCCGCCGTCGAGTTCATCGACGGACTGGACGGGGTCGAGGTCCAGCCCGCGGGCCCCATGGCCTTCATGAACCGGCACGCCGGCACCATGATCAACGCCGCTGCCTTCGTCCTGGTCGCCTTCCTCGTCACCTGGTTCGGCCTGAAGCCTCTGGGGGCTGCGCTCGTCGCACCGGCAACGGCCGGCGCGGTGGAAAACGAGGCACAGGCGGCGTTGCCCGACCGTTCGGGCGAGCAGCGCCTGCCGGCCGCCGGTGGAGCGGATGCGGAAACCGCCGACGAGGAGGAGGCGGGTGACGGCTATCCGCTGAAGATCAGGCCCGCCCCGCAGG
>NZ_JBHSUM010000146.1:0-10369 GCF_042660605.1 Nitratireductor sp. GCM10026969 | reverse complement strand
CAGCCGCCCGTGCTGCGGCGCCGCCTTCGGACAGCGCGCGTTCAAGGTCCCGCAACGCCTCGTCGTTATCGGCGAAGGGGCCGACGCACCGCCAGAGCTCGGGCGAGACCGGACGGCCCGCCGTCCAGCGCTCATGGGCATATTCGCGCAGGATCCTTGCCAGCTCGGGATTCGCCCGCTCGTCAAGGCCGATGATCGGCGCCAGCCGGCTTTCCACGAACAGCGCCTTCAGGATCATGTGGTTCCAGCGGTGCTGGTCGAAATGGTCGCGGGGGAAAGGGTTGTGGTGGGCGATTGCCTCGAAGACGGGCTTCAGGTTCGAGCGCAGCCCCTCGCCGACCTCGAAATGCAGGGATTCAGGATCCGGATAGAGCGGCAGCCCGCGATAGAGCGCGATGAGTTCGGCCGCATCGGCCGTGCGGCGCAGGTCCTTGAAGGTTTCGGCGAAGGGGCGGTCGCCCTTGTATGCGAGAAGCGCCAGCACGCGGGCTGCCCCATCTATGCTCCAGCCTTCGAGTGACCAGCCCGGCCGGGCCTTATCGGCCGCTGCACGCTCCTCGGGAGTAGGCTTCAGGTCCGCTTTTCCGAGCCGGCGCGGCGCCATGCCGAGAAAGATGTGCAGTTCCCGCTCGGGCGCACCCGCTTCGAGCGCGGCAAGCCGGTCCTCCACCCAGCCGACGTGCCCACCGGCACGGGAAAGGACGATGTCGCGCAGGACCTCTTGTGCCGGCTGCATCCTCACCTCCCGTTCTTCCGATGATCCTGGCCAACGCTCTGCAAGCGGCTCCAGTTGCAACCATGCACGGAAAAAGACGTTGCACGCCCATGCACCCCACCCTCGTCATCCTCGTCGTCGGGCTTACGCCCGAACTCCTCGGCCGCGGCACGCCGAACCTGCAGCGGCTCGCCGAGCGCGGGGCGATGCGGCCAATGGAGACCGTAGTGCCCGCCGTCACCTGCACGGTTCAGTCCACCCTCGTTACCGGCCTTCCACCCTCCGGCCACGGCGCGGTGGCCAACGGCTGGTATTTCCGCGATCTGCGCGAGGTGATGCTGTGGCGCCAGCCGAACAACCTGGTGGAGGGCGAGAAGATCTGGGAGGCGGCCCGGAAGCGTGCCCAGGACTTCACCTGCGCCAAGATGTTCTGGTGGTACAACATGTATTCGAGCGCCGACTGGTCGGCCACGCCGCGGCCCCAGTACCCGGCCGATGGCCGCAAGATCCCGGACCACTATGCCCATCCGCCGGAACTGCACGACGAACTGGACGAGAAGCTCGGGCCGTTCCCGCTCTTCCGCTTCTGGGGGCCGCTCGCCGACATCACCTCGTCGGACTGGATCGCACGGGCGACGGTGCACGTGATGCGGACGCGCAATCCGACACTGACGCTCACCTATCTGCCGCATCTCGACTACAACCTCCAGCGCCTCGGGCCGGATCTCGAGCACCCGCGACTGCGGCAGGACCTCGGCGAGGTCGACGCGCTGTGCGGCGAACTGATCGAGGAGGCGGAGCGGAGCGGGCGGCGGATCGTGGTGGTGTCGGAGTACGACATCACGCTGGCGCGCGAGGAGGTGCACATCAACCGCGCGCTGCGTGAGGCAGGCCTGATCGCGGTGCGCCCCGAGGAGCATGGCCGCGAAATCCTGGATTGCGGCGCAAGCCGCGCCTTTGCGGTGGCGGACCACCAGATCGCCCATATCCATGTGGCCGAGCGCGAGCGCATCCCCGAGGTGAAGGCGCTGATCGAAAGGCTCGACGGCGTGGAGGCGGTCTGGGACGAGGAAGGCAAGAAGGCCAACGGCCTCGACCACCCGCGCTCAGGCGAACTGGTGGCGGTCGCCGAGCCGGAACGCTGGTTCAGCTATTATTACTGGCTGGATGAGGAGAGGGCGCCGGACTTCGCGCGCACGGTCGACATCCACCGCAAGCCCGGCTACGACCCGGTGGAACTGTTCGTCGATCCTGAACTGCGTTTTCCGAAACTTGCCGCGGCAGCCAAGCTCGCGAAGCGCAAGATGGGCTTCCGCCAACTCCTCGACATCATCTCGCCCTCCGCCACGCACCTTGTGAAGGGTACTCACGGACGGCTAGCCAGCAAGCCCGAGCAAGGTCCGCTGGTGATCTCCTCCGAACCGGAGATGCTGCCCGAGGGGCAGGTGAGGGCGGTCGATTTCAAAGGGCTCGTCCTGTCCCACGTCTTCACGTGACGGTGCTCAGGTCCCAGGTGCCAGCCGCTGGAGCACTAGTGTCAGCACGAAGGCGACAACGCCCAGGAGCGCCAGGAGCGGCAGTCCCGCGCCGGCGATCAGTGCCGCGTCATAAAGCGAGATACCGGCGATCAGCATGACGACGGCGCGGGGCACGTCGCCCGGAGCGCGGCGGATGAGCCGCCGGACCGCAAGGCCCATCACGACGAGGAGGCCGGCGCAGAAGGCGAGGGCGGCCGGGTCGGTGCCGGCGAAGCCGAGGGCGATTGCGACGGGCAGGAGGAGCACAGCCAGCGGCCATGCGCTGCCAAGGTCGTTTCCGGCTTCGTGCCGGGCGGCATAGGTAAGCCCCACCACATAGGCGAAGAGCCCGGAAGCGCCGATCAGAACGGGCGGCGACAGCGCCCCGACGGCAAGCGCAGCGACGACGTAGCAGAGGAACCGCGCCGCGCCCATGACGAGCGGGCTGAGTGGGGTTTTCTTGTGCGCCCAGTCGTAGAGCAGCACCGCGACCGTCAGCACCGCGGCGGCAGCTCCCGCAGCCACCCCCAGAGCAAAGCCGATGGCGAGCCCGCTGGCCAGGAGCAGCACACCTACGACGAACACCGAAGCGCGCCCGATCTCGCCGGCCGGGATTGGCCTTTCCTTCCGCTCCCTCGCGTCCACCTCCGCGTCGAAAGCGTCGTTGAGCCACATCCCGCCGATATAGAAGAGGCTGAGCGCGAGGGCGGCTTCGAACAGAGGCCAGGGCGTCACCGGCGCGCCTGCGGCCAGCAGGGCACCGGCGAGCGCGTTGCTCCATACCGTCGGCAGGTTCGAGACGCGGCCGAGCCGCAGGATGGTCCTGAAGCTCACCCGGCGAGCTGTTCTTCCACCCAGCGAAGCTCGCGCAGGATCGCCTCGTCCACGCTCTGCCGGCGCAACTCCTCCGGCAACACGTCCCATGTATAGGTCTCCACCTCCAGATGTTTCGAAATCGGCTCGGCGCGATGGAGAGCGAGGATCTCTGCCAGGAAATCCCGCGTACTCTCGAAGGCGCCGAGATCCCTGAGGAAGACGGGCACGTGGAAATGCACCCGCCATTCCTCTCCATCCGCCTCCGCGCCCCGCGAGAGAGCCGGCCCCAGATCGGTGTAGCGGGAAAGGGTGCCGTTCCGGCGGGCCACGACCTGGTGCAGGAAGGTCGGCTCATTGAACTTGCCGAGGGCACGCCGCGTCTCCGCGTTGAGTTCCGGCACGCGGAGCGCGGCGCTGAGCTGGAGCTTGTGCACCGGCACGCCGGCATCGCGCAGAAGCTGCAGGCTTGCGGCCGGGTCCTCGAACTCCACGGCCGCATGGCAGACGTCGTAGCAGAGGCCGAGATGGCAAGGCAGCGCATCGCCCGCCTCGTCGGTCGAAAGCCCCGTCAGCTTTGCAAAGCGCAGCCGTGCGGCGGGGCTGTAAAGCCGCTTTTCGAAAAAGGCACAGGTCTCGGCGATCGTCTCGAGCAGGCAGGCGGGCTCGGGCTCTATGGCAAGCGCGATGCGCACGCCGGTCTTCCGCTCAAGCTCATGGAGATGGGCCGCCGCCTGCAGATAGTGATCGGCGATGCCGTCCTCCGCCCCCTCGGCGAGCGCCCGGAAGCAGCCCGGCACCGTGCTGAGGCTCACCGTCTCACCGGACGGCGCGATATCGGCCATGAGCTCTGCGAGCTCCGCAGTGTAGCGCAGCCGCTCTACCTCCCGCCAGTCGGGGCGATAGACCTCTTCCTTGACGCGCGTTCCGTGGAACGGGCCAAAGGGGAAGCCGTTCACCGTCACCGCCGTCAGCCGCTCCGCCTGGAGCAGGCCGCCGAGCTCGGCACGCGCCTCCGGCTTCTTGAGATCTTCGAGCGCGCGGGCGGAGATGCGCAGGCCCACCGGAAAGGGCCTGTCGGGCGCAAAGCCGGCACGCACCCTGAGCACCGGGCCCATGAGGGCCGCGCGTATCTCTGCCCAGGTCTCGGCCGGATGGATGTTGAGGCAGTAGGTCAGGGCCTCGCCCGTGCGCGCCGCGCTCACCGCATCGCCTCCCGCCTTCCGAGCCACTCGAGCGCGCTGCAAACGAGATCGGCGTCCATCCTGTGGACATCCACGCCGACGCCGAGCGCGCTCAGCAGCGTGATGGTGAGTTCGCCGCCCAGATGCTGACGGAACTCGTCCAGTCCCGCAAGCACGGCCGGACGGCCGCCTTTGCCCGGTCGCTCGAGCGCGGGGTGATAGACCCGGAAGCCGAGCCGCTCCAGAAGTGTTGCAATGCGCTCCTCCTCACCTTCCGGCAAGAGCCCGGCCAGCACGGAATACCGTGCATCGAGCGCAATGCCGATGGCAACCGCCTCGCCATGGTTCACGGCGTGGCCGCTCAGCGATTCCAGCTTGTGGGCCGACCAGTGGCCGAAATCGAGCGGGCGCGCCGAGCCGCGCTCGAAGGGATCGCCGCCATCGGCGATCTGCTTCATGTGCAGCTTGGCGCAATGGCGGATCATGTATTCTTCGGCAGACCGGTCGAAGGCGGTCAGCCGCGTCGCGTTCGCCTCGATCCACTGGAAGAAGGCGCGGTCGCGAATGAGCGCCACCTTCACTGCTTCCGCAATGCCGGCGATGCGTTCGCGCCGGGGCAGATGCTCCCGGAATTCCGAATCGTTCACCACCGCCCAGGGGGGCGCGAAGGTGCCGATGAAGTTCTTGACGCCCTTGAGATTGACCGCGTTCTTCACGCCCACGCCGGAGTCGTTCTGCGACAAGACGGTGGTCGGCACGCGGATGTGCCGCACACCGCGATGGGCCGTCGCGGCAGCCAGGCCGACCACATCGAGCACCGCCCCGCCGCCGACCGCAATGACGCAGGAGTGGCGGTCTATCCCATGCGCCAGGATCGCTTCCTCGATGGCGGTGAGGTGGGCGGTGTCCGCCTTCGCCGCCTCGCCGCCGCGGATCGGGATAATCTTCGCGGCAAGCTCAATGCGGCGGTCGTTGGCCCGGCACCACTCTTCGATCCGCTCCTCGAGCCGGGGGACCGCTCCCAGAACACCCTCGTCGACGACGAAGAGGCAGCGGTGCCTCCTGTGCGGCTCGGCCCGCGCGATCAGCTCGGCAAGAACGGGATTGGACGTTGTGAAGATCCCGTGCGAGAAGGCGACCGGGTATTCGAAAGGCACCGAAAAGCGCTGCCAGTGCACCTCCTGGTCCGGCTCGGTCTCCCCGACCACGGATGCGTAAAAGTTCAACAGCCCTCACTCTCCTCTTGCTCTGTCGCCGGGGGAGAGGCGGAGATGTACTCCGCCTGCTTACAACACTCCCGGTTCGGGGCCTATTGCTGGGTGGTTCCGTTGGTGTCGGAATCCTGGTCCGAGGCCGCAACCACCTGCCAAAGCGTTCCGGGCGGGTTCTCTTGCGGCAGCGGACCGCCGTAGTTGCAGCTGCAGGACGTCACGTAGAGATTGCCGTCTTCGTCCGTCCCGCCGCCGGCAAGCTGCACGCCGGAGGCAAGGAGTTCCTGAAACACCCACTGATCGTCCTCACCGCGCGCCAGGCCCCAGATCGTGCCGGCGCAATAGTCGCCGGCGAGATAGACGCCGTCGAGGCCCTCGATCTCTCCGCCGTGATAGACGCCGAGCCCGATCACGGAGCAGCCTTGCTCGTGATCATATTCGGCGACGGGAAGGACGCCGACCTGCGCACACTCCTCCTCTTCGATCGGGAAGCAGTGGGTTCCCATGAGGAAGTCCCAGCCGTAGTTTTCGCCACCCTGGCTGTCAGCCGGCTGGAAGTTGATCTCCTCCCAATGGTTCTGGCCCACCTCGGCGACGTAGAGATCGCCGGTTTCGGAATCGAAGTGGAACTTCCAGGGATTGCGCAGCCCGTAGGCCCAGATTTCCGGTCGCGCCTCGGTGTGGATTTGCGCGAACTCCTCTTCGGTGATCCCGAAGAGCTCAACGATACCTGCCTGCCGGGCGAAGGGATTGTCCGCCGGGATCGCGTAAGCCTGATAGCTGTCCTCCGGCACGTCTACATCGATGCGCAGGAGCTTGCCCAAAAGGGTGCTAAGGTCCTGCCCCGCCTCCAGCGGGTCGCCTTCCCAGCCGCCGTCGCCGCTGCCGATATAGAGATAGCCGTCCGGGCCGAAGGCAAGCTCGCCGCCATTGTGGTTCGCCCAGGGCTGGTCGATTTGCATGATGAGTTTAGAGGATTCGGGATCGATCTGATTGGGACTGTCGGACGAGACCGTGTAGCGGACGATCAGGGAATCGCCATTGCGCAAGGTCTCGGCGAAGTGCGCATAGACATACCCGTTGTTCTCGAAATCCGGGTGGAACTCGATGTCGTAGAGCCCCTGCTCGAGGAAATAGGGAAGGACGATGTCGCTGATGTCCATGAAGGGCTGCTCGACCAGGCTGCCGTTCTCGACGATGCGCACCACCCCGTGGCGCTCCACCACGAAAAGCCGGCCGGTGTCGTCCTTCGCGCTCACGACGTTGACCGGATCGATGAGATCGCCGGTCACTTCCCTCAGCTCGATCGAGGGGCTGCCCGGTAGGGTTCCGCTCTCACCGGGACGGGCGACGCTGATGGTGTCCTGCCAGGACGGTCCGGCCTGCTGGTCCGCGCCCTGATCCTGCGCGTGGGCGGCTGCCACCAGGACGGCTGAGAAAAGGGCAATGCTAGGCAATCGTTGCACGATTTCCTCCCCAAGTCTGTGCGAGGCCTCTATGAGGCTAGGCGCGATTGCGTCGATGATGCCGGCGGAAGGGCAGGGGCATGGGCGCCGGCCCGTTCCGCCGACCTCCGAACAGCCTGGGCGCCACATGGTTCCGAAGCGGAAACGTGAAAAGCTTTGCGAAATCGGCCGATGAATGCATCACCACTACGCACGGACTGCGTACAACTCCTCGAGCCCCTGCGGCCCAGTTATTGACCAAGCCCACCTTTTGGTGTGCCCCCGGCGGGAAACCGCACCACCACATTTCGGAGCTGCCCCAGGCCTCAGCCGGCACCCTCGGCTTGCCATGGGACCGCGCCGCAATAATTCGCCCTGGGACGCTGGACAGAGCAAATTCTCATGCTATAACCCACGCGCTTTCGGCGGTCCTCGCCCGTCGGCCCCATGCGGGCGGCAATCCGCCGGCAGGGCCAGGCCCAGGTAGCTCAGTTGGTAGAGCAGCGGACTGAAAATCCGCGTGTCGGTGGTTCGATTCCGCCCCTGGGCACCATCCCCTCTTCTCCCGACATTCCCTTTCGCCGAAGTGCCTACGCTTCAGTGTTCGCAACTGACTGAATTTGCTGTCTTTTTCCGACCGTACGGCGAAGTTGAATGGAAGGCGTGGTTGCGCTCAGGCAGGAAAAATCGCGCTGGGATTCGTATGGGATTCAGGAGTGTATGCTGGGATGAGCAAATATACGAACCATCGACCCAGTCCTCAGAACCATTCGGGTGTTGGTGCCCTCGCCTCGGTGTAGAGGGCGCGAGAAACATCGCATCGTCAGCCCGCGCCCATAGAACCCGGCACGTAGATTCGCCGAAGCGGGATGATCCTTTGTACTGACGGCGAAAACTTTGTGTAGTGGCGGTAGATCAAGTCGGCCAATGCGGGGCCGTCGATCAGACGCAAGTTCGGCTTCATTTGCTCGTAGGTAAGGGCGTCGTTTGAAAAGCTGCCGAGCGTCACAAACATTCCGAACTCGTCGTGAGCGATTGCGCCGTCCAGTTTTTGCACATCCGGGCGTCCAATCGTCCCGAAAGTCTGCTTGCGTAGATGCCGAAGACCGTCGAAGCGGTCGTAACCGGGCTCACGACGACGGCGATGGTCAGCGGTCTGGCATCGGGCATGGCATGATCGACCTGCTTTATGCGTCTATGCCTCTGGTGCAGTCTAAGCGTTCTGCCATGATCGGCACCTCATATCCTCTGCGCCGAGGCTTGAGATCCTCTCCTCGAATCGACGGAACAATTGCCGCGCTGACAGATTGGCCCCCAAACGCGGCGAGCAAACGCCGCACTGACCTGCGAACGATACACGACATATCGACCGGGATGCGATTGCATCCCGAGCGGTGGCGTGCGTTCAAAAACAGGAGGAAAAGGATGATACGAAGGAAAAAGCTCTTTGTCGTAGCCGGCCTGTTATGTGGCACCGCATTCACGCCTGCGATAGCACAGGACGCCAACCAGGCAGCCAGCGACCAGCAGCAGCCTTGTGATCGCCTGACCCAGCTGATTGAGGACAACGAAGACCGGTTCCGCAGCGAGTGGATCGACGAGGCCAACGATGCGGCGCGCCAGGGCCAATCGCAGGAATGTGCGCAGTATGTAGCGCAGGCTGAGGAAGCGGTTCAAAAGCTCGATGCCCGTCAGGCGCAGCAGGACGGGCAAGCTCAACGGCAAGAGCAGCAAGCCCAACAGCAGGATGGGCAATCCGAACAGGACCGCATAGTGGTGCAGCAGCCGGAGCCGCGCGTAACCGTTCAGCAGGATGCGCCGCAGGTCACCTACGATCAGCCGAGGCCCCGTGTGAATGTGCAGCAGGGTCAGCCAGAGATCGTGGTACGGCAGGCTGAACCGACTGTGCGGGTCGAAATGCCCCAGCCGCAAATTTCAGTAGACCAGCCCGAGCCGGAGATCGTGGTCCGCATGCCCGAGCCCGACGTCTCGGTCGCCATGCCGGAGCCGGAGATCGACGTCTCGCAAGCGCAGCCCGACGTGCAGGTTCAGCAAGCCGAGCCTGAAGTGAACGTCCAGGATGACGCAAGTGCACAAGTGCAGGTGGAACGCGATCAGCCCACGATCCAGCAACAGGACCAAGGCGAACAGCAGGCCCGGGTAAATGTCGAACGCCAGCAGCCGCAGGTGCGCTACGAGGCTGCCGAGCCGAATGTCCAGTTCGAGATGACCGGGGAGCCCCAGGTCAGCTTCAACCGTACCGGCGAGCCGCAGGTCAGGTTCGAGAGCATCGAACAGCAACAGACCACGCGTGCCAGGGAAGGCGACGGTAACCGGCAGCAGAGCGCTGGAGCCGAACAACAGCAGAACGCTGGTGCCGAACAGCAGCAGCGCGCGAGCGGACAGCCCGATTCGCCGGATGAGCAGCAGACAGCGAGCGTCGAGCGGCAGCAGCAGGTGCCCGAGGATACTTACCAGATGCTCAGGGGCGACGGCCAGAAACAGGCCTCCGGCGAGGCCATATCCATGTCCGTCTCGGAGATCGTCGATCGCGATCTTGTCAACCAGCGCGGCGAGGAACTCGGCACGGTCGAGCGGGTGATCAGGGCTAACGACAAGTTCTATGTCGTGTTGTCCCATGGCGGCTTTCTCGGCCTGGGTGAGGACGAGGTCGCTCTCCCGCTCAACCGGATCTCGACCGCGCGCGGTGACGATCAACTCGTCCTTTTCGGCATGACGGATGAAGACATCGAGCAGCTTCCGCAGGTCAATGCCGACACAGGTCAGGAGATCCAGGGCGACCAGACGGTGCAGATCTCACAATCGTAGTAGCAAAGTCGCAGCATATCCATGTGCATTGCCCCGCCGGTTTTCGCCGGTGGGGCTTCTCATGTGGCATCCGCGAAGTGGGATCAGCGCAGATTGATCTCGCGTGTTCGCGACTAAGGCCCGCTGACGATTAGCTCGCGCGCCGGCTTTCCCCGGCCGCCTGCCACTGTATAGCTCAGCGTCACCTCCTCGATCCGGAACCCGGCGAAGGTCTCCCGGACCTCCGGGACGTCGTTGATGGATAGGATGAAGCGGCCTTTCAGGTGGCGCAGCCATTCGGTTATGGGATTCGCCCTGCTGGCGAACGGTGAAGGCCGGAAGGTCGCCGTATCGGTTCTGGGGCAGCGCCGGGGTCGCTGAGTGGTGGAATAGACCGGTGCAGCGACCAATGGCGTTGGGAACACGCTGTAAGGAACCCAGTTTGGTGGAACGCACGAGATCGAGGGTTGTTGTGGCCGCATGTGAGGTGGGCGTGGTATGCCGCAGTCAGCACCTCCCGGGCGGCCGGTGCCCCTGCTTGAACCGGCGTGCAGATTTCACGCGCCGGTTCGGCCTTCCGATTGCCGTCTGGTTCCGTATCCGACCCGTTCCCGGTGAAATGCAGCGTGTGGCGGAGATCATCCAGGGGATCCCCGAGATCACGCAATGCGACCGC
>NZ_JBHSUM010000145.1:0-10585 GCF_042660605.1 Nitratireductor sp. GCM10026969 | reverse complement strand
GGCCATCGCCTCACGGGACCAGGACATCGCGGCGGGGAAATAAAGGGTCGCCGCCGCCATCGCGAGCTGCGCGCCCGAGGCGATGCCCAGCGTGGTCGGCTCGGCAAGCGGATTGCGCAGCACACGCTGCAACAGGTAGCCGGAAAGCCCAAGCGCCGCGCCGGCGAGCAATGCGACGGCGATGCGCGGCAGCGTGCCGTAAAAGAGGATGGCGCGGTCAAGATCGGAGGCCAGGCCGCCGGCGGACCAGGGGACGACCCGGTCCGCAACCTGGAACGCGGTCAGCACGGCGGCAAGGCAGAAGAGGCCGCTCCAGAGCCACGGGCGATGCGCAGACACTCTTTCAGCCACGGCCCTCTCCCGCCTGCCCGCCCACGGCATCGGCCAGCAATCGGCAGAAGCGCATGGCCGAGGGCAGTCCGCCGAAGTGATTGACCGGCGCGATCGTGACCACGCGGCCCTCGCGGACCATGGGCAGCGCTTGCCACAGGGCATTCTCCAGAAGTCCAGGCCCCGCGTCGGGCGGGATCGGCTCGACGATGACCACGCGCGCTTCCGGCACCTCGGCCAGGGCCTCGAAACCCACCGGGGCTGCGGCCGAATAGCTGGTGCCGGCATGCCAGGCGTTTTCAAAGCCGAGCCGCGCCAGCACGTCGCCGATCATGCTGTCGGGGCCGAAGGCGCGGAAGTGCCGCGCATCACCGATGCTGATGGCGAAGGCCGGCCTGTCGGTCAGCGGCTCGAGAAGCCGCGCATATGTGCCGAGCGTGGTGGCGCTCCGTATGACAAGATCCTCGGCTTCCCGCTGAAGGCCGGTTGCAGCGCCAATCGTCCGCGCCGCCCCTTCGGCCAGCGCGTAGGTCGGGTTTCCCGGCTCGTAGACGGGAGCGGAGACAACCGGCGCGATCCGTTCAAAGTTGGCGTGCTGCGCGGCGTAGAAATTCGAGGACAGGATGAGGTCGGGTTCGGCGAGGCGCAGCATTTCGTAGTTCGGCGTGCCACGCAGGCCGATATCGGCCGTCGTCTCGGGGACGGGCGGCTCGACCACGATCTTGCGGTACTGGATGAGTTCGGTCGCCGCAACCGGAAGGATGCCGAGCACCAGCGCTGTCTCCAGCATCGCCCAATCGATCGCCGCAACGCGAATGCGAGCGGCGGCGGCGGTTCCGGCCGCCAGGACCGCGCCAGCCGAAAAGCCCAGGAAAGCACGTCGTGTCAGCACCGGCCGCCTCATTCGACGTAGCCTATCGGTGCGCCCGTCCGCGGGTGCTCGAGAATTCCCATGCCGATGCCGTAAATGCGCGCCAACACATCGCTGCGCATGACCTCTTCGGGGGGCCCTTCGGCGACGATGGCGCCGTCGCGCAACGCCACCAGCGCATCACAGATGCGCGCGGCCATGTTGATGTCGTGGAGCACGACGATCGCGGTGACGCCGCGTTCGCCCGTCATCCGGCGCAGAAGGGTCAGCATCTCCACTTCGTGGGCGACGTCCAAGGCGGAGGTGGGTTCGTCGAGAAGCAGGCAACCGGCCTCCTGCGCGATCATCACGGCGAGCCAGACGCGCTGGCGCTCACCGCCCGAGAGGCTGTCGACGAGCCGCCCTCGCAGGAGCCCCAGACCGGTCGCGGTGAGCGCCTCCTCCACCTTCTCGGCATCCGCGTCACCGAAACGGCCGAGGGCGCCGTGCCAGGGGAAGCGGCCGAGGGCGACAAGCTCTTCGACGGTCAGCCCTTCCGCGGCCGGTGCGAACTGGGCCATGTAGGCAACCTGCCGGGCAAAGGCGCGCTCGGAAAAGGAGAAGACGTCCTCACCGCGAAAAAGGACCCTGCCGGCACTTGGCCGCTGCTGCCGGGCGAGCATGCGCATCAGCGTCGACTTGCCGGACCCGTTGGGGCCGATGAGGCCATGGATCCGGCCGCGCTCGAAAACGGCGTCGACCGGACCGAGAATATCTTGGCCGCCCGCTAAAAAGCGGACGCCCTCCAGGCGGTAGAGCGCTTCCGTCCCTTGTCTCTCCCGGTCGTTCGTCACCATGTCGCATGCAGTTTGAGCTTAATCGACCGGCCCTCGCCGTAGGCACAGCTGAGCGCTTCCTGGCAGCTTGCCACATAGACCTCGTCGAAGAGATTGGTCACATAGAGGTCGGCGCCGAAGTTGCCCCTTTCATAGCCGATCCGGGCATCGAAGACGGTGGAGGACGGAACCTTCAGCGTGTTCTGGTCGTCCGCCCAGGACGAGCCGACATAGCGTACGCCGCCGCCCAGCGTCAGGCCGTCGAGCGGGCCCTCGTTGAAGGTGTAGTCGAGGGCCAGCGCCGCCTGCTGTTCGGGCACCGCCGTGGGCGTCTTGCCGATCAGGCTGGCATCCTCGTCGCTGGTGGTCTCGACGTCCAGCAGGGTCACGGCCGCCCGCGCCCGCCAATTATCCGTCAGATTGGCCTTAGCCTCGAATTCGACGCCGCGCGAATTCACCTCGCCGATCTGCGTTTCCGCGAGGAAAGGCCCGGTGACGACGTTCTGGCGCGTCAGGTCGAACAGGGCGACGGTGAAGATACCGTCCATCCAGGTGGGCTCGTATTTCAGGCCGGCCTCGTACTGGTAGCCCTCTTCCGGCTCGAAAAGCTCGCCCGTTGCGGTGGTTTCCAAGAGGGGATTGAAGAAGGTCGACACGCTCGCATAGGGGGTCACGCCGTTGGCGAACTGGTAGGCCAGTCCGAGGCGACCGCTCCAGGCGCCATCGGAGGTATCGAAATCCGACGTCCCCTCGGATTTCGTCGCCACGTAGTCATAGCGCCCGTTTAGCGTGGTGATCCAGCCGCCGCCGAAGCGGATCTGGTCCTGAACGTAGAACCCCACCTGCCGCTGTGTCACTTCCTGGTCGATATAGGGAACCGGAGCCGGCTGCGGGGTGCCGTAGATCGGATCGGTCGCGCTGATCGGCGTTGCCGTGCTCGAGGCCTGGACCTGGTCCATGCGGAAATACTTGTAATCGGCCCCGAAGAGCAGCCGGTGCTGCAGTGGTCCGGTCTCCACCGTTCCCTCGAGTTGGTTATCGAGGAGGAAGGTGGTGGTCTTGGTCCGATGCTCGAAGTTGATCCGCTCGAGTAGATTGTCGGGACCGGCCGGAGTCGGCGAGAAGCCCACATAGCCATAGGGGTAGGGCGCCACTTCGTGCAGGTCGGCATAGCCCGCGCGCGCATTCTGCCGCACAGTCCAGCCGCTGTCGAAGGTGTGCTCGAATTCGTAGCCGAGCGAGGCCTGACGGCGCAGATAGGTGTCGATGTCCGGCTCGGTGAAATTGGCGTCGCGGCTGATGCGGCCGAACGGGGCATCGACGACCGTGCCCACGTAAGGCAGGAAACCGCCGCCCCCGTGCACCTCGTCCATATAGGTGAAATTGCCGAGCACCGTCAGGCTCGTGGCATCGTCCGGCGTCCAGGTGAATGAAGGCGAAACGACACGGCGGTACCCTTCCTCGAAATCGGTGTAGCCGTCGCCGCCCCTGACGAGACCGACCAGCCGGGCGTCGAGCGTGTCGCTCACCCGGTCCTGGAGGTCGAAGCCCAGGGAGGCCTTGCCCGCATCGTTGATCCAGGTCTCGGCATGGCGCCGCCGCTCGCCGGTCGGGCGCTTGCTGACATAGTTGACCAGACCGCCGGGGTTGCTGCCGCCGTAGAGGACGGAGGACGCACCCCTGAGCACCTCGATACGCTCCAGTGTGAAACTGTCGATGAAGAAGCCGCCGAAGCCATAGCTGTAGAGTGGCAGCCCGTCCTGATAGACGCCGGTCTGGGTGGCCTGGAAACCGCGGATGAAAATCCAGTTCGTATCGCTGTCGTAGCCGAAGGGCTGGGCAAAGACGCCGGCGGCGTAGCGCAGAGCCTCGTCGGCCTTGTCGGCGCCGAGATCGTCCATTTCCTCGCGGCCGATGACGGACACCGATTGCGGGATTTCACTCAACGGCGTGTCGGTCTTGGCGCCGGTCGCCGTGCGCCCGGCCACGTAGCCGTCCACTGGTCCCGTCGCCGTTTCGCCTTCGACTTCAATGCGCTCCAGCCGTGTCGCGTCCGAATCCATCTGCTGCGCCAGGACACCGCTTGATAGGCCGACCGTCGCAGCACTTCCCAGGAACGCCAACTTTACCGCACGCATAATCATCATCGATGCTCATCCCCCGGAGACGGGCCGGCCCCGGCCGGCGACATAAGGTGAGCGTCTAACTCAAGTTCGATGTGGAGGATTGAACGTTCTTCCGCTCTTTTGAACGAAACGCCTGCGGCCCCGCTCGATATCGCGTGCCGAGCCGGCGCTGCCATGCCGCCGGCGTTGCGCCAGTGAAGCGCTGGAAGACACGGGTGAGGTGCGCCTGATCGGAAAAACCGGCGGCGACCGCCGCCTCCGTCAGGGACGTTTCGCCCGCCGCCAGCATGGCCTTCACGTGTTCCACGCGCCTGCGCAACTGCCAGCGGTGGGGCGGAAGGCCGGTGGCCGCCTTGAAGAGATGCGAAAAGTGGGAAGGCGAGAGCCCCACCAGTCCGGCCAGTTCCTGCAGCCGGATATTGCGGGCGCAATTCTGCTCGATGTATCCGGTCACCCGTCTGAGCTGGTGCGCCGTCAGGCCGCCCTCGCCCGCCGCCTCGATCTCACCCGTCCCCATGGCGGCCAGCAATGCCGTCACCAGGCTCTCGTCATAGACGGGGCCAGCCTCGTTCTTCTCGCAACACTCCAGCGCGAACAGCCGCGCCAGCGCCATCAGCCGCGGATCGGCAAACATGAGTCTCGGCCTGTCCCAGCGGCCGCGCCCGACAATGCCGGGAAAGCGCCTTGAAAGGGCGTCGATGTCGAAGTGAATGTCGAGGTGCCGCAAGCGCCCGCCGCCATTCAGGCGCGACCAGAGCGGCATCCCCGCCGGCACGAAGCACATCGGGCGTTGGGGCCCGAGTGTCGCGCACGGCCGCGCGTCGGATGCGCACATGAGATCGATGGAGGTGGCGGGATCGCTCTCCAAGAGCATGAAGAGGCGCGGGGCGCGCGAAACGTATTCTCCCCGGGCGCGGGATTCGCATGCCACGTCCCAAACATCCGCGATGAGCCCCGGCCATGCCCGCCACCGCAGGTCTGCGAGAATGGTGACGCCGCTGACGCGGGATTCCATCTGGGGGTGGAACATGGCCGATGCGATCAGTGCCGAGAAAGGGGGATTGCTTAAACCTGACTTCTCTTATCAGTTTATTACTGTCATTTGCCGCAACTCTCAAGGGGCACGGGCATGTGACCGCGCCTCCCGCCCGGCGATTAACGCTTCGGACCGTGTGCATTCATCGCAGAGGGCCCGCGCTCGGCCGAACGCGAAGACGTGTCTCAGGCGGAGTCCTTGAGGAGGGTCAGCCGCTCGATGTCCCAGCTTATCCAGAGCTGGTCCTGCGGCAGGCCCTGCGCTTTGGCCGCATCGACATAGGCCTTGATTACGGCGTCGTCGCGCTCGCCGACGCGGATGTCCAAGGCAGTGCGGCTGCCCTTGAAGAGCCGGCTTACGATGCGGCCCTGGACCGCATTCGCCGCGGCCGGCTTGTCGGGATGGCACGCCACGTTCTCGAGCCGCAGGGCGGCCATGACATTTTCGCCCGGTTCCGGCCGGTGGCCATGCGCGGAGCCGCGCAGCTCGACACCGTTCCAGTCGATGACGATCGCGTCCGCGTCACTGCCGCGCACCCTGCCTTCCAGAAGGTTGGTCTCGCCGATGAACTCCGCCACGAAACGGCTGACGGGGCGAAAATAAAGATCCTCCGGCGTGCCGGCCTGTTCCACCCGTCCGGCATTCATCACCACGATGCGGTCGGACATGGTCAGCGCCTCGTCCTGGTCGTGGGTGACGAAGAAGAAGGTCTTGCCGGTGCGCTTCTGGATGTCCTTGAGCTCCACCTGAACCTGGGCGCGCAGCTTGGCATCGAGTGCGCCCAACGGCTCATCCAGCAGAAGCAGCTTCGGATCGGGCGCCAGAGCGCGCGCCAGCGCCACGCGCTGGCGCTGGCCGCCGGAGAGCTGGTCAGGCGTGCGTTCCTCGAACCCACCAAGCTGGAGAAACTCCAGAAGCTCGCCGGTGCGCCGGTCGATCTCCGACCGTCCCTTACCCTTGAGCTCCAGCCCGAAGGCAACGTTCTGCCCGACTGTCATGTGCGGAAAGAGCGCGTAATCCTGAAAGACCATGTTGACGTCGCGCCGGTTGGGCGGCAGCCGCGTCACATCCGTCCCGTCGAGGACGATGCGGCCCTCGTCCGGCGTTTCGAAACCACCCAGCATGCGCAAGGTCGTCGACTTGCCGCAGCCGGAGGGGCCGAGAAAGGTCACGAATTCGCCGGCCATGATCTGCATGTCCAGCCGGTCGACGGCGACCGTCTTGCCGAAGCGCTTGGTGATCTTGTCCAGATGGACGATGACGTCCTTTTCGCCACTCATGTCAGGCACCTTTGTTGAGCCGCCGCATGGAGCGCTCGGCCCACAGGCCGAGCACGGCGGTCAGGATGAGAACGATGGTCGAGATGGCGTTGATCTCCGGCGACATGCCCGAGCGCAGCATGGCGAAGATGAGCACAGGCAGCGTCGGCTGATAACCGCCGAGGAAGAAGGCACGCACAAAGTCGTCGAAGGACAGGAGCATGCAGAAGATGCCGGCGCCGATCAGGGCGGGCTTCAGATAGGGCAGCGTCACGCGGAAGAAGGCGACGATACTGTCGGCACCGAGATCGCGCGCAGCCTCGACATGGCTTTTCGGCTGCGTCGACAGGCGCGCCATGACGACGAGTGCCACGAAGGGCACGTTGTGGACCGTATGACCGAGGATGATGGCCAGCATCCCCGGCTCGATGTCGAGCAGACGCGCGAAGATGCGCAGCGAGATGGCCGAGATGATGCCGGGAATGACCGCCGGCAGGCAGGTGAGCGCAAAGATGATGAGCTTGCCGCGAAACCTGTTGGGCCCGAGGAAGGCGGCGATCCACGTGCCGATGGCGAGTGAAAGCAGGGTAGAGGAGACCGCGATCGTCATGGAATAGGCGAAGACCGTCAGCACCTCGGTATCCTGGAAGACACCCAGATACCAGTCCATCGTCCAGCCCGTGATGGGGAAGCCGATGAACTTGGAATCCTTGAAGCCCATCAGCACCATGAGGACGAGCGGCACGAAGAGATAGACGACGAAGGCGCCGTAAATGACCGACATGAGGATGCGGGTGTGACGCGTCATTGCATCATCCCCTTCCCGTCACGACCCATCAGCTTGAGGAAAATCCCGGCAATGGCGAGCGTGGTGATCAGCATGATCGCGGAGAATGCCGCGCCCGTCGGCCACTGGTCGCCGGCGACGTGGAAGAAGCCGGCGATCGTCTCTGCGAAGACGGTCGTGCTCGGTCCGCCAAGCAGCACCGGGGTCGCGTAGTAGCCGGTCGAGATCAGGAAGACGAGCGTGCAGCCCGAGGCGATGCCTTCCCTGGAGAGCGGCAGCGTGATGCGGCGAAAGCGGGTCCAGGCACCGGCGCCGAGGTCGGCCCCGGCTTCCAGATAGTTGCGCGGAATCTTCTCCAGCGCCGAGTATAGCGGCAGGAGCATGTAAAGCGCTGTGAGATAGATGATGCCCATGCCCAGCGAGAAGCTCGTATACATGAAAGGGATCGGCCGCTCGATGAGCCCCAGCCATTTGAGAATGAGGTTCACCGCACCGTTGTTGCCGAGCAGGATCATGATCGCATAGGTGCGCACGATCTCGCCCACCCAGAAGGGGATGAGAAGAAGCAGGAGCAAAAGAAGCTGGTTCTTGCGGCTCACATGCTTGGCCAGGAAATAGGCCACCGGATAGGTGATGACGAGCGTGGAGAAGGTCAGCACGGTGGCGAAGGCGAGCGTGCGGAAGTATGGAATAATGAAGATCTGCTCGTTGAAGAAGGCGGCCCAGTTCTGAAACGTGAACTGCGGCTCCTGGCCGGCCGTGGGCGGATAGGAGTCGAGGAAGCTGATCCAGAACATCTCCACGATGGGGCCAAGGTGAGCGAAGAAGACCCAGAACAGCGGAAAGCTCGCCAGCAACACGAACTGCCGGCGCTGTGTCTTGAACAGCGTCTCCGTGATCGATTGATAAAGGCCGTTGGTCAGGAGCGCACCCCAGAGGCTGCGCTTTCCGCCATCTTTCGTGGCCGAGCCGAGTTCGGCCTGCTCTATGTCCGTCTGCGTCATGTTCCGGCGATCATCCGTCTAGCGCACCGCGTCCCTTGCCGAGGCGCCTCGGAGCAGCGCCCCGTCGACAGGCGTCCAAGACGGGGCAAAAAGGAAACCGCAGGAGCGGGCGAAGTCGCCCGCTCCGTTCTCCCGTGGTCGTCAAGCCGCCTTGATCTCCTCGACGGCCGGGTCGACGAGTTCGTATTTCAGGTCGTTCGCCTCGGCCCTGAAGAACTGGAGGCCCTCAAGTTCTTCATCGGTGAAGGAGGAGGCTTTCCGCTCGAGCTCGCTCAGATGCTGGTCGACACCCTTGAAGGTGGAGATGAAACCGGAGGACCGCGTCATCGCGGCACCCACTTCCGGACTCGCCAGAAGCGCGTCGATCAGCTTGTAGGCGTTGTCCTGATTAGGACCGTTGTTGGTCACGTTCAAGGTATAGACGAAGCCGTAGGTCCCCTCTTTCGGAATGGTCATGTCGACGGGGAAACCGTCCGCGATGAGGGTCGCGATGGGGCCGTTCCAGGCGTGCGCCAGCACCACGTCCTGATTGACGAACATCTGCTGGATCTCGGCGCCCGAGTCGTAGTACTTGCGCACCATCGGCTTGTGCTCGATGAGGAAGTCGCGCACCTCCGTGACGATCTCCGCCGCCCTCTCGGGATTGTCCTTGTATTCGATCATGTTGCCGTCATACCCCATGTAGAGCATCATGACGGACATCATGTCCTGGATGATATAGGCCGTCTGACCCTGGTATTTCGGGTCGAACATGACATCCCAGCTCTTCACCTCGTCTTCGCTGACGACTTCGGTGTTGTAGGCCAGCACCTCGGCGCCCGACAGGACTGGCGCGCCCCACTTGTTGCCGTTGATGGTGGCCCAGTCGCTTTCCGAATACACCGGATTGATGTTGTCCCAGTGCGTCAGGCGGTCCGTATCGAGGGGGGCGAGGAGCTCCGAGTCGATGAACTGCAGGAACCGATGGCCCGCGACCGTAACGATGTCGACCGTGGGCTCGGGTGCTTCGGCAGCCAGCAAGTTGAACTGCTTGCCCTGGTCGTCAACGAGCCGGACGTTGATCCGGATACCGGTCTCCTTCTCGAACTCGGCCTTGAAATCGTCCGGGATGAAGTTGGCATAGGTCCAGACATTGACCACCCCGGACGCCCGCGCGGCGGTGGAGCGCAGATAGGCCGGCAAAGCCAGCATGGATGCGCCCGCCGCACCTGCCTTGATGAAGCCTCTGCGGCTCGTTGCGAACTTGCTCATGGCGATATTCCCTCTTCTGGTTGGTATCCTGTCACACGGGTTCTCCCGTGCCTTGATTTTGCGGGGCTCTTCGCGGCCCCTTCTTCGCATTCCTTGCGGCACCTGTCACGCCGCCTTTCAGGCAAAACCGCTCCGCGTCAGCGCCTTCAGATCATCGAGCGTCATCCGGTCCAGATCCAGTGCCGGAACAAGGCTGTTCTCGCCTGCGAAGTCGCGGCCGTAGAGGGCGGAGAAGATTTCGACCCCGGCACGGTGAAGCCGCGCCTCGCGCCCGGTCATCTCACCGAGCTTCACGGTGACGAAAAGCCCATAGGGCACGTCCTCCGTGACATAGCGGCTGTCCGCCGTTGCGGGGCCCGTGCCGCCGCGGCCCTGCCGGTGCATCTCCTGGTTCATGTTCGAGACCGTGTCCTGCGGCACGTGGAAGGACAGGTGGAAATGCTCGAAGATAGTGCGCACGGAAAGGCCGAGGGCCTCGGCGATCGCGAGCCGCTCTCTGTCAAGCGCCTCCAGAAGCCGGCCGACATTGGGTGTGACGTTGAAGCCCTGGCTCCAGGTCTCGCCGTGCTCCATGCGCGTCATGTTGCACAGGGCGATGCCCATGTGGTTTTGCGGATTGAGGTTCGACAGCGATATGGCGAGCAGGCCTTCGCGCTCCACGAAGCGGTCGCCGAAAAGGCGGCGGCAGAGCGCAAGTCCCTCGGCCGAACGCGTTTCGGGCAGCGTGCACATGTCGATCTTGCTGCGCACCGTGTTCACGCTCGCCTCGACATAGCTCGGCTGCCGCCCGGTCGTCGCCGTCGTTCCCCAGGCGATGATGGGTGCCATGACCTTGCGGTCGGCGAGCAACCGCGAAAGATAGAGTGCGCCGAAGGAGGCATGCGAGGAGATGACAACAGCCTGCCCGGGGCGGATGTGCGGCGCGATGGCGTCGAAGACGGCCTTGTGCCCGTAGCCGGGGACGGCGACAAGCAGCACGTCGGCCTCGCGCACGAGCGCCTCGGCACTGTCGGCGATGCCTGGATGGAATGTGCCTTCCACCGCGCCGGTGGCCGTCAGAGGCTCACCGGCCGCCAGCCGCCTGGTGCGCTCGCCCGACGGCGACC
>NZ_JBHSUM010000144.1:0-10634 GCF_042660605.1 Nitratireductor sp. GCM10026969 | reverse complement strand
TGACTTGCCGGCGTTGCTCGACCTTCATTTCGCCGTGCACTGCGTTTGGGAGGGAGGAGCCGGCCCTCGATGCCCGATCGCGTGTTGATCAAGGCCGCCGAGCCGCAGGCCAGCGTCAGCCCCGCTCCGCGCTCCCAGGTGCGGATCGTCATCGCCTCGGGCGAGGTCACGCGGGCGATGGTTATATTGGCGCGCTCGGGGAAGATCGGATGGTTCTCCAGCATCGGGCCGAAGCGCGCTAGGTCATAAGCGGAAGGGTCTTCCTCCACCCAGAAGATAGCGTGCGGATTGCCCATGGAGGCAACAGACGGCGAGGAGAGCACCGGCGCGTCGATCGGCCCTGCCTGCAATTCGATCGCGCGCGTGTCGCGGAATTCCTCGGCCAGCGGGATCTCCTGCCAGCCGAAGCGCGGCCGGCCCATATCTACCGAAATGAGCCCGTCTTCATGCTCCTCCGCATTCAGGATCCCGGCGGGCGTCTGGAAGGTGAAGACCCGCCGCCCCGTCTCCGCGGCGAGCGCCTGGACCACGCAGCGCATGCCGTTGCCGCAGGCTTGCGCCCGGCTGCCGTCGGAATTCAGGATCTCGATATAGTTCTGCGTGCCGTCGAAACGCGGGTCGTGGACGGCCATGATCTGGTCGAAACGGGTGGCCGGGTCGGCGGCAAGCGCGCGCGCAGCCTCCGGGCTCACGCGATCGGTGCGCCCGCGCATGTCGGCAACGATGATGGCGTTGCCAAGGCCGTTCATCTTCGCGAAAGCTGCCTGCTCCGCCATAGCTCCGGATCCCGTCGGGTTCTGGCGCCTATATGGCGGAAGACGCGGCAAATTACCAGACGCGTGCGTCAGGCGACGGCTATGATGCCGAGGACCGCCAACAGGAACAGGACAAGGACGATGCCGATCAGGATCTTCGCACCGGTCATGGCGGCGCCGGCGAGGCTGTTGAGGCCGAGAAGGCCGGCCACGGCGGCGATGATGAGAAGGATGAGAATCCATTTGAGCATTGAAAACCCCTTCGCAACAGATAATGGTGCCGCGATAACGCCGAGTTCGAGCCGCCGGTTCCCTGCACGCAGGCACACGCAGAGCGTGCCGGCCGGGGATTTCCTCGCGGAAACCGGTTCTTAACCATGGTCGTGTGTGATAATTTCCAAACTTCGCCACGATTGGGACCGATCAGGGGCGCGTTCACGGGCACGGCCGTTCGGTGCAAAATGGAGAGAGGGATGCCTTATTCGAAAACTGGAACCTTTGCCGTTGCGCTTTTGGCTCTGGCCCTTGCCGGATGCCAATCCGGCCGTTTCAGCAATCAGCCGGCGTCATCCACGCCCGCGCCTCTGACGCCGGCGCCCACGGGGCAGGTCACCGGGAGCCAGCTTCCGCCGCCCTCCGCGCCGGACCAGAACAGCTTCCCCGCCGCCCCCGGGCAGGACGGCACGACCGACGTGGCAGCACTCGATCCGAACCTCTCGGCTTCCGCCCCCGAGATCACGGCCGGCAGCGTCGCCGGTGTGTGGAGCGTCAGCGTTGCAGGACAGAATTGCCGTGTCGCCACGCCGCAGACGAAATTCGGCCAAGGCTACCGGGCGGGACCGTTGCGCTGTCCGGCACCCCTCGATGGCGTGAAGTCCTGGAACGTCTCGGGCAACCAGCTTGCCTTCTATGACGAGAACGGGGACTTGCTCGCCACGCTTCACTCCACCGGCCAGGAACGCTTCAGCGGCCAGACGACAAGCGGAACGGCAGTCTCGCTTTCCCGCTGATTCGATGGCGGGCCTTCGCGCCCGCCTTCATTTGCCAGTCTGCTTCAGGAAGTGCGATAACGCCCCATGTCCCTGCGCGACGGCCTCGTGACGCACCCCACTGTCGCGCAGCGCTACGACCACTTCGTCGAGACCGGAACCATCAGTCGCGACCCGGCGCAGGAGCGCGTGGTCGCGGCCCTCGATGACCTGCTCGATCGCATCATCGACCGCCGCCTTGCCCGCAAGTCGAGCGCGCTCGGATGGCTTTTCGCCAAGCGCCGGCCCGAGACCATCACCGGACTCTATATTCATGGCGGGGTTGGGCGCGGCAAGACGATGCTCATGGACACCTTCCATGAGCTGGTGCCGGTCCGCAGGAAACGACGCGCTCATTTCAACGACTTCATGGCCGACGTGCATGACCGCATCGCCCGCCACCGCGAAGCCCTGAAGAACGGCGAGGTGCGCGAAAGCGATCCCATCCAGCCGGTGGCCAAGGAACTCGCGAAAGAGGCATGGGTTCTGTGCTTCGACGAGTTCACGGTAACCGACATCGCCGATGCGATGATCCTTTCGCGCCTTTTCTCGGCCCTTTTCGCCGAGGGTGTGGTCCTGGTCGCCACCTCCAACGTCGCGCCCGACGACCTCTACCGGGACGGCCTCAACCGCGGCCTATTCGAGCCCTTCATCGACCTGTTGAAGCGCCATGCCAGGGTGATGCCGCTCGACGGCGGCGCCGACTACCGGCTGGAAAAGCTCAACCGCATGCCGGTCTACATGACGCCGCTCGGCGAGGAGACGGAGCGGCAGATGGATGAGGCATGGCGCACGGCTACCGAGGGGCGGAGGACCAGGGTCGAGACGATCACGGTCAAGGGCCGCGAAATCCCCGTGCCCCGCGCCGCCGGCCGCGCCGCCCGCTTCACCTTTGCCGAGCTGTGCCAGAAGCCGCTCGGCGCCCGGGACTATCTCGCCATCGCCAGGGATTTCGAGACGATCTTCATCGACCGGGTTCCCGTCATGGATCTGTCGCGGCGCAATGAGGCCAAGCGCTTCATCCTGCTTGTCGACACGCTTTACGACAACCGCAACCGGCTCGTCGTCTCCGCCGAGGCCGCGCCCGATCGCCTCTACGCCGCTCCTTCCGGCACGGAGGCCTTCGAGTTCGAACGCACCGCCTCTCGCCTGATCGAGATGCAAAGCCGGGAATGGTCGCGGGGCGGCGACGCACACCTAGAAAGCAGGGCGGGACTGCGTTGAAACCGGCGTGCGAAAAACTTTTTCACGTTTTTATTTGATCTTTACGTAAATGCCTAATGACCTAACCGTTTGAAAACACAAGTTCGAAAATAACCGGTTGAATTTTCCGCTGGGTCTGCTTATGCCAAATGAGGTCGTGAGACGGTCCAGTACCCGTCTCGACCCTGAAAAACTGCCGGGTCTTCAACGCAACACCGGCGCGCCGGAAAAGGGGTTCATACCACATGGCTCGCGACAAGATCGCTCTCATCGGTTCGGGCATGATCGGCGGCACGCTCGCCCATCTGGCCGGACTGAAGGAACTCGGGGACGTCGTCCTGTTCGATATTGCCGAAGGCACGCCGCAGGGCAAGGCACTGGACATCGCCGAATCTTCTCCGGTCGAGGGCTTTGACGCAAAGCTGCTGGGCGCCAACGACTACGCCGCGATCGAGGGCGCGAATGTGTGCATCGTCACCGCCGGCGTGCCGCGCAAGCCCGGCATGAGCCGCGACGACCTTCTCGGCATCAACCTTAAAGTGATGGAGCAGGTCGGCGCCGGCATCAGGAAATACGCGCCGAACGCCTTCGTCATCTGCATCACCAATCCGCTCGATGCGATGGTCTGGGCGCTGCAGAAGTTTTCCGGCCTGCCGAAGAGCCATGTCGTCGGCATGGCCGGGGTGCTCGACTCCGCCCGCTTCCGCTACTTCCTTTCCGAGGAGTTCAAGGTATCCGTCGAAGACGTGACTGCTTTCGTGCTCGGCGGCCACGGCGACTCCATGGTGCCGCTCACGCGCTACTCCACCGTCGCCGGAGTTCCGATCCCCGATCTCGTCAAGATGGGCTGGACGTCCAAGGAGAAGGTCGATCAGATCGTGAAACGCACCCGCGACGGCGGCGCCGAGATCGTCGGCCTGCTCAAGAACGGCTCGGCCTACTACGCCCCCGCTTCCGCGGCCATCGCCATGGCCGAGAGCTATCTGAAGGACAAGAAGCGCGTGCTGCCCTGCGCGGCCCATCTTTCCGGCCAGTACGGCGTGAAGGATCGTTATGTCGGCGTGCCGGTCGTGATCGGCGCCGGCGGCGTCGAACGCGTCATCGAGATCGACCTGAACAAGACCGAGCAGAAAATGTTCGACAATTCCGTCGCGTCCGTCGTCGGCCTGTGTGATGCCTGCGCCGAGATCGCGCCCAACCTGAAGAAGTAGGAGGCCGCGGCCCCATGAATATTCACGAGTATCAGGCCAAGGAACTGCTCAAGGGCTATGGCGCGCCGGTGGCCGAGGGCGTCGCGATTTTCAACCCGGAAGAGGCCGAAGCCGCGGCGAAGAAGCTTCCCGGGCCGCTTTATGTCGTGAAAAGCCAGATCCATGCCGGCGGGCGCGGCAAGGGCAAGTTCAAGGAACTCGGCCCCGACACCAAGGGCGGCGTGCGGCTCGCCAAGACGACCAAGGAGGTGGTCGCGAACGCCGAAGAGATGCTCGGCAACACCTTGGTCACCAAGCAGACCGGGCCTGCGGGCAAGCAGGTGAACCGCCTCTATATCGAGGACGGCGCCGACATCGACCGCGAGCTTTACCTCTCCATCCTCATCGACCGTACGGTCGGCCGGCCGGCCTTCGTGGTGTCCACCGAGGGCGGTATGGACATCGAGGCAGTGGCCGAGGAGACCCCGGATAAGATCCTGACGCTGGCGATCGCCCCGGAGAAAGGCGTGACGGCCGACGACGTGACCAGTCTCAACGCCGCGCTGAAGCTCGAAGGCGATGCGGCGAGCGACGGCGAAGTGCTCTTCCCCACTCTCTACAAAGCCTTCACCGAGAAGGACATGAGCCTTCTCGAAGTGAACCCGCTCATCGTCATGAAGAACGGCCGTCTGCGCGTTCTGGACGCCAAGGTCTCCTTCGACAACAACGCCCTCTTCCGCCACGAGGACGTGGTCGCGCTGCGCGACACCTCGGAGGAGGACGAAAAGGAGATCGAGGCGTCCAAATACGATCTTGCCTACATCGCGCTCGACGGCAATATCGGCTGCATGGTGAACGGCGCCGGCCTCGCCATGGCGACCATGGACATCATCAAGCTCTACGGCGCCGAGCCGGCGAACTTCCTGGACGTCGGCGGCGGCGCCTCGACGGAAAAGGTCACGGCGGCCTTCAAGATCATCACCGCCGACCCGAACGTGAAGGGCATCCTAGTCAACATCTTCGGCGGCATCATGCGCTGCGACGTCATCGCCGAAGGCGTGATTGCCGCGGTCAAGGAAGTGGGGCTGAAGGTGCCGCTGGTGGTGCGCCTCGAGGGCACCAATGTCGAGATCGGCAAGAAAATCCTGTCGGAAAGCGGGCTCAACGTCATTCCCGCCGATGACCTGGACGACGCCGCACGCAAGATCGTCGAGGCCGTGAAGGAGGGCTGACCCGTGCCTCCGCGCAAGATCAACCTGCTGGATGCCGCAGACCGCCGGATCGCGAAGGTCTTCGACCCGTATATCGCCGGTGACGTCAACGATTCGCAGGTCAAGATCGCCAAGTTCGGCGAGGTCTTCGACTGGCACGCCCATGAGAACGAGGACGAGGCCTTCCTGGTCCTGCGCGGACGCATCGCCATCGATTTCCGGGACGGTTCCATCGAGCTCGGGCAGAACGATTTCATCGTCGTGCCGAGAACTGTCGAGCATCGGCCGCGCGCGCTGAGCGAGGAGCCGGTGGTGCTGATGTTCGAGCCGGCCACCACCCTGAACACAGGCGATGCCGAGAGCGATCTGACCGTCACTGAATTGAACCGATTGTAGGAAGAAGAATGTCCATTCTCGTCAACAAAGACACCAAGGTTCTCGTCCAGGGATTGACCGGCAAGACCGGCACCTTCCACACCGAGCAGGCGCTCGCCTATTACGGCACCAAGATGGTCGGCGGCGTGCATCCCAAGAAGGGCGGCGAGACCTGGCAGGGCAATGTCGACGGCGGCACGGCCGAACTTCCCATTTTTTCCTCCGTCGCCGAGGGCAAGGAGAGGACCGGCGCCAATGCCTCGGTGGTCTACGTGCCGCCGGCAGGTGCGGGCGCTGCGATTATGGAGGCGATCGAGGCGGAGATCCCGCTCATCGTCTGCATCACCGAAGGCATTCCGGTGATGGACATGGTCAAGGTAAAGGCGCGGCTCGAAAAATCGAACTCGCGCCTCGTCGGGCCGAACTGTCCGGGCGTGCTGACGCCGGAGGAATGCAAGATCGGCATCATGCCGGGCAACATCTTCAAGAAGGGCTCGGTCGGCGTTGTATCGCGTTCCGGCACGCTTACCTACGAGGCAGTGTTCCAGACCACCAATGAGGGCCTCGGCCAGACGACGGCCGTGGGCATCGGCGGCGACCCGGTGAAGGGCACCGAATTCATAGACGTGCTCGAGATGTTCCTGGCCGACGAAGCAACCGAATCCATCATCATGATCGGCGAGATCGGCGGCACGGCGGAGGAAGACGCCGCCCAGTTCATTCTCGACGAGGCGAAGAGAGGCCGCAAGAAGCCGATGGCGGGCTTCATCGCCGGGCGGACCGCACCCAAGGGCCGGACCATGGGCCACGCCGGCGCGGTGATCTCCGGCGGCAAGGGCGGCGCCGAGGACAAGATCGCGGCCATGGAACGCGCCGGCATCAAGGTCTCTCCCTCGCCGGCACGCATGGGCGCAACCCTGGTCGAGGCGATCAGGGGCTGAGATTGGAACGCCGGCGGCGTCTTCGGGTTGGCGCCGGTAAGGTAAGCGTAACGCGTAGCGCGGAAGCTGTCCGCGACGGCCAGGGTTGAGGCCGACGAAATAAAAGGAGACGGGGCGAAGGCTCCGGAAATGGCGATGGCACGGCAGGATCAAGCCAACGACGAATTCTCCCTCACATCGTTCCTCTATGGCGGCAACGCCGCCTATATCGAGGAGCTATACGCTGATTACGAGGCGGATCCGTCCTCCGTCAGCGAGGACTGGCGCAATTACTTCCGCCAGCTCAAGGACAATGCGGCGGACGTGAAGAAGAACGCCGCCGGAGCTTCCTGGAAGAAGAAGGGCTGGCCGATCGCCGTCAATGGCGAGCTCGTCTCGGCGCTGGATGGCGACTGGGGCGCGCTCGACATCCATTTCGACAAGAAGATCAAGGAAAAGGCACAGAAGACCGGCGTCGAGCTGTCTGAGGCCGAGGTCCGGCGTGCCACGCGCGATTCCGTCCGCGCCATCATGATGATTCGCGCCTACCGCATGCGCGGTCACCTGCACGCCGATCTCGACCCGCTCGGCATTGCCAAACCGCTCGAGGACTACAACGAGCTTTCGCCGGAAGCCTACGGCTTCACCGAAGCCGACTACGACCGCCCCATTTTCATCGACCACGTGCTGGGGCTGGAGACCGCCACGATCCGCGAGATGCTGGCGATCCTGAAGCGCACCTATTGCTCGACGCTGGGCGTGGAATTCATGCACATCTCCAATCCGGAGGAGAAGGCCTGGATCCAGGAGCGCATCGAGGGGCCGGACAAGGGCGTGACCTTCACCGCCAATGGCAAGAAGGCCATCCTGCAGAAGCTGATCGAGGCGGAAGGCTTCGAGAAATTCATCGACGTCAAGTACAAGGGAACCAAGCGCTTCGGCCTCGACGGCAGCGAGTCGCTGATCCCCGCGCTCGAGCAGATCATCAAGCGCGGCGGCCAGCTGGGGCTCAAGGAGATCGTTCTCGGCATGGCCCATCGCGGCCGGCTGAACGTGCTCTCCCAGGTCATGGCCAAGCCGCACCGCGCCATCTTCCACGAGTTCAAGGGCGGCTCCTTCACCCCCGACGACGTGGAAGGCTCGGGCGACGTGAAGTACCACCTCGGCGCCTCCTCCGACCGCGAGTTCGACGGCAACAGCGTGCACCTGTCGCTGACGGCCAACCCCTCGCATCTGGAGATCGTCAACCCGGTCGTCATGGGCAAGGCACGCGCCAAGCAGGACCAGATCTACGGACGCATCCGCGAGGAGATCGTACCGCTGCCGGAACGCGCCAAGGTCATGCCGCTTCTTCTGCACGGCGACGCCGCCTTCGCCGGCCAGGGCGTGGTGGCGGAGTGCTTCGGCCTGTCCGGCCTGCGCGGCCATCGTGTTGCCGGCACCGTGCACTTCATCATCAACAATCAGATCGGCTTCACGACCAATCCGCGTTTTTCCCGCTCCTCGCCCTACCCCTCCGACGTGGCGAAGATGATCGAGGCGCCGATCTTCCATGTGAACGGCGACGATCCGGAGGCAGTGGTCTATGCGGCCAAGGTGGCGACCGAGTTCCGCATGCAGTTCCACAAGCCCGTCGTCATCGACATGTTCTGCTATCGCCGCTTCGGCCACAACGAGGGCGACGAGCCGGCGTTCACGCAGCCGACCATGTATCGCAGCATCCGCCAGCACCCGACCATCAACGAAATCTATTCCAAGAGATTGATGGGCGAGGGGCTCGTCACCGAGGACGAGATCGACCGGATGCGGGACGGCTGGCGCGCCCATCTGGAGGCCGAGTTCGAAGCCGGCCAGTCCTACAGGCCCAACAAGGCCGACTGGCTGGACGGCGTCTGGTCGGGGCTGCGCAAGGCCGACAACGAGGACGAGCAGCGCCGCGGCAAGACGGCGGTGCCGGTCAAGACCCTGAAGGAGATCGGCAAGAAGCTTTCCGAGGTGCCGGAGGATTTCGAGGTCCACCGCACCATTCGCCGCTTCCTCGACAACCGCAAGAAGATGATCGATTCGGGCGAAGGCATCGACTGGGCCACGGCCGAGGCGCTGGCCTTCGGCTCGATCCTGCTCGAAGGCGATCCGGTGCGCCTGTCCGGCCAGGATTCGGAGCGCGGCACCTTCTCCCAGCGCCACTCCGTGCTCTACGACCAGCGCAACGAGAACCGGTTCATACCGCTCAACAATCTGGGGCCGCAGCAATCCTATTACGAGGTCATCAACTCGATGCTCTCGGAGGAGGCGGTGCTCGGCTTCGAATACGGCTATTCGCTTGCCGAGCCGCGCGCATTGACCTTGTGGGAGGCGCAGTTCGGCGATTTCGCCAACGGCGCCCAGGTAATCTTCGACCAGTTCATCTCCTCGGGCGAGCGCAAGTGGCTGAGGATGTCCGGTCTCGTCTGCCTTCTCCCGCACGGCTATGAGGGCCAGGGACCGGAGCACTCCTCCGCCCGCCTCGAGCGCTTCCTGCAGATGTGCGCCGAGGACAACATGCAGGTCGCCAACTGCACGACGCCGGCCAACTATTTCCACGTCCTGCGCCGGCAGTTGAAGCGTGACTTCCGCAAGCCGCTGATCCTGATGACGCCGAAGTCGCTACTGCGCCACAAGCGCGCGGTCTCCAGTCTTTCGGAAATGTCCGGCGAAAGCTCCTTCCACCGCCTCCTTTGGGACGATGCGGAGCATCTGAAGGACCAGAAGATCAAGCTGGTCAAGGATTCGAAGATCCGCCGCGTCGTCATATGCTCCGGCAAGGTCTATTACGACCTCTACGAGGAGCGCGAGAAGCGCGGCGTAGACGACGTCTACCTGCTGCGCATCGAGCAGCTCTATCCTTTCCCCGCCAAGGCGCTGATCACGGAACTGTCGCGTTTCCGCAACGCCGAGATGGTCTGGTGCCAGGAAGAGCCCAAGAACATGGGCGCCTGGTCTTTCATCGACCCCTATCTGGAATGGGTGCTGCAGCACATCGACGCCAAGCACAAGCGGGTGCGCTACACCGGCCGCCCTGCCGCCGCCTCGCCGGCGACGGGGCTGATGTCGAAACATCTCGAACAGCTCGCCGCCTTCCTGGAAGACGCGCTGGGCAGCTAGAGCATTTTGCAGCCAGATGGAATCATCTGGCGTCGCACAAATGCGGCAAAACAAACAGACGGACCGGATCAGCGTCTCAATGAAACGATGAG
The DNA here is from genome assembly GCF_042660605.1 of Nitratireductor sp. GCM10026969. NCBI lineage: Bacteria > Pseudomonadati > Pseudomonadota > Alphaproteobacteria > Hyphomicrobiales > Phyllobacteriaceae > Nitratireductor > Nitratireductor sp. GCM10026969. Next base: position 716 of record NZ_JBHSUM010000144.1, on the reverse strand, counting down.
CCGGTCTAAGCGAACCGACCGAACAGAACCGACGGAAAGAGATTCCATGGCCACCGAAATCCGCGTTCCAACACTGGGCGAATCCGTTACCGAGGCGACCATCGGCCGCTGGTTCAAGAAGGTCGGCGAGACGATCGCCAGCGACGAGCCCGTCGTCGAACTTGAGACCGACAAGGTGACGGTGGAAGTCCCCGCCCCCGCGGCCGGCACGCTGCAGGAGATCGCCGCCAAGGAAGGCGAGACGGTGGAGGTCGGCGCGCTGCTCGGTGCCATCGGCGAGGGCGACGGCAAGGCCGCCGGCGGAGAGAAGAAGGCTGAGGCGGAAGCGCCGAAGAAGGGCGAAAAGGATGAGAAGGCCGCCGCGCCCGCAAAGGCGGGCGGCGATCTGGTCGACGTGAACGTGCCCTCGGCCGGTGAATCCGTCACCGAGGCCCAGGTCGGCGAGGTCTACAAGAAGGTGGGCGACGCCGTGAAGGCCGACGAGGCCATCCTTGAGTTGGAGACGGACAAGGCGGCCCAGGAAATCATGGCGCCCGTCGCCGGCGTGATCCGCGAGCTGGCGGTGAAATCGGGCGAGGAGGTGAAGGTCGGCGCCCTTCTTGCAAGGATCGAGGAAGGTGCGGCCGCCGACGGTGGCGAGAAGACCGGCGCGGTCGCCCAGACGACCGGCGCCGCGGGCGCGCGCACCGGGCGGGAAGCGGAGGACAAGACCGCCG
>NZ_JBHSUM010000143.1:0-10653 GCF_042660605.1 Nitratireductor sp. GCM10026969 | reverse complement strand
CATCTGGTGGTCGGCCGGCCGGTTATCGCGGCGCGGGACCGCCGCGCCGCCGCGGCGGCGATCCTGGAAGAAATGCAATCGGCCGCCTGAGCGCGCCGCCACGGGAGGGAGAAATGGCCAAAGCCTACTGGATCGCGCGTGTCGACGTGCACGACGGCGAGCGCTACAAGGACTATATCGCGGCCGCCAGACCGGCTTTCGAGCGCCATGGCGCCAGGTTCGTGGTGCGCGGCGGGCCCTTCGAGGCAATGGAAGGCGCCGCACGCCAGCGCAACGTCGTCATCGAGTTCCCCTCCTTCCAGGCGGCGAAGGATTGCTACAACTCGCCGGAATACCGGGAAGCGAAAGCCATTCGTCAATCGGTTTCCGATGGCGAGTTGGTCATCGTCGAAGGCTATGACGGCTAGTTTTGGCGGAAAAGGCGTTATCTCTACCGGCGGGCTACCGCATCCGTGCCTATGCCCGGACCGACGCGGCTGTTCTGGCAGAGGTTGAAGCGCGCGCCTCCGTTCTCTTCGGCCGGTTCGGCTTCCCCTCGCTGGTGCCGGACTCGCCGATGGAAGCGGCCGAATTTCATGCACTTGCCACGGAAGGCGAAACGCTTGTAGCGAGTGAACGCAGCGGCAGCCCTGTGGGTTATGCCGTTACCCGCCAGATAGCGGGCTTCCTGCACCTCCGGGAGCTAGCGGTCGATCCGGCCCATGGCCGCCGTGGCGTGGGCAGGGCCCTCCTGATGAAGGTCATTGCCGTGAGCGCCGAGCGGAAACTCGACGGGGTTTCGCTCTCGACCTTTCGTGCCCTGCCTTTCAATGAAGGTTTCTACGCGCGACATGGATTCCTCGCCTGCCCCCTCAACACAGCGCCCGCCTGCCTGGCCGAACAGTTCGCGGCCGAAGTGCCGCCGGGAATTCCGCCCGAAACGCGACTCCTGATGTTGCGCCGCAACGGAAAATCGCTCTGATTCTCCTTCCCCAGACTGTTTAAAACCAATCAGTTAGCCGAGAACACCCTCCGTTCTATTGCAATGCATCAAATCATCGCTACTCTATAAGGATGATTTATCGACCATTGCTTAGGCCGGGTTGAGATCGCTGGCGTAACGCCGATCCGCTGCTCCCGCGCGCGCCTCCCCGCCCGAAAGGTCTTCCACATGTATTACCAGCTTTACGAGTTCAACCACGCGGCCCTGCAGCCCGCGCGCGCCTATGCCGACGCGATCCGGCTGTTCTATTCCAATCCGTTCAATCCCGCCGCCGCCACGCCGTGGGGTCGTTCGGTGGCCGCGGCGGCCGAAATGTTCGAACGCACGACCCGCCGCTACGGCAAACCAGCGTTCGGTATCACCGCCACCACGGTGGACGGCAAGGAAGTGGCGGTGCGGGAAGAGGTGGTGTGGACGAAGCCCTTCTGCCGGCTCATCCGCTTCGCGCGCGATCTGCCGGCCGGACGCAAGCCGGACCAGAAGCTTCTGATGGTCGCGCCGATGTCCGGCCACTATGCGACGCTTCTGCGCGGAACGGTGGAGGCGATGCTGCCGCATGCGGATGTCTACATCACCGACTGGACGGACGCACGGATGGTGCCCCTGGTGGAGGGCCGCTTCGATCTCGACGATTATATCGATTACGTCATCGAGATGTTCGCTGCCCTCGGCCCCGGCGCGAACGTGATGGCCGTGTGCCAGCCGTCCGTGCCCGTGCTCGCCGCCGTCGCGTTGATGGAAGCGCGCGGCATTCCGGATCTTCCGGCGACCATGACGCTGATGGGCGGCCCGGTGGACACGAGACGCAACCCCACCGGCGTCAACCGGCTGGCCGAAGAGCGTGGCACGGACTGGTTCCGCGAGAACGTGATCATGGAGGTGCCGTGGCCCAATCCCGGCTTCATGCGTCAGGTCTATCCCGGCTTCCTGCAGCTTTCCGGCTTCATGAGCATGAATCTCGACCGGCACATCACGGCCCACAAGGACTTCTTCATGCATCTGGTGAAGGATGATGGCGACTCGGCCGAGAAGCACCGCGACTTCTACGACGAATACCTGGCCGTGATGGACCTGACGGCGGAGTTCTACCTGCAGACGGTCGAAACCGTCTTCGTGCGTCACGCGCTGCCGAAAGGCGAGATGACGCATCGCGGAGAGCGCATTGACCCGAGCGCGGTCCGTTCGGTCGCGCTTCTGACCATCGAAGGCGAGAACGACGACATTTCCGGCGTCGGCCAGACCCAAGCCGCGCATGACCTGTGCACCAATATTCCCGATCACATGCGCGAGCATCACCTGCAGCCGACGGTCGGACATTACGGCGTGTTCAACGGATCGCGGTTCCGGGCTGAGATCGTGCCGCGGATCACCGACTTCATCGCTGCACACGGCAAGTCCGCCCGCGCTCCGGGACGTGCAAAGCCGCGCAAGCGCAACCGTTAGCGCGCCGCGCGATCATTTCAAGACGGATTAAGACCGACCGGAGCACCCCTGGCTGCCAGGCGTTCCCCAAAATGGGCCTGCTCTTCCAGCGGCGCAGCGCCTTGGCATTTGCGCAACACTGACCGGCAAAAGGGGGTGCGCGGATCGTCGCACGGTAACCATAAGGGGATAAACGCCGGATTCACAATTGACAGTCCCTACCCAAAACCCGTTAATTTTCCATTAAAGAAATTAAAGACTGGATCATGGGGTGCGGCTTATGGCTGCGAAGTGGGCGGTATTGTTCACCGCAATCGGATTTTGCGCGACTGCGATCGGCCCGGTCGATAACTCGGCCGAGGCGGCGTCGCTCATGGCCACCGGCGGGCTGACTTCACAGCCGATCGGCCATTATGAGTTTTGCAAGAGGATGCCGCATGAATGCGCCATCCACCCGCGCGATACGGGTCCGGTACGGATGACGGACGCCCTCAGGAAAAAGATCGCGGCGATCAACCTGGCGGTCAACAAGGCAGTGAAGCCGATGAACGACGTCGACATCTACGGCCAGGAGGAGGTCTGGACCTATCCCGACAGAGGTATCGGCGATTGCGAGGATTACGTGCTTGAAAAGCGCCGGCGCCTCCACGAGGCCGGCGTATCGCTCGCAAATCTCCCCATTACCGTTGTGCGCAAGCCCGACGGCGAGGGGCATGCCGTCCTGACCCTGCGCAGCAGCGCCGGCGATCTCATCCTCGACAACCTCAATGATGAGGTGAAGTTGTGGAACGAGACCGGCTACGAATACCTCAAGCGCCAGGCCAGCACGCATACCGGGCGCTGGGTGAGCCTGCGGGCGGAGAACAACCTGCTGGTCGGTGCCGTGGGGCGGTAGCGCGACATCCGAAGTTCGGTCCCCGATTCGGAACAATCGAGCGTGAAAAACAACTAGCTGAGAGAAGAATGCGCGATTCCGCATCGCGTATTCTTCTATGGGGCAGTTCTGCCGAGGGATCGGTCACACCCGCCGCAGGGGCATCGACCAGGCCAGCAGCATGGCCGCGGCCGCCAAGCCCGTGGTGGCGAAGAACGCAGCTCAATCGTGGCGCGAAGGTCGCCAGAGAGCCCAGCATCAGCACCACCACGACGAGGCCGCACGAGGGAAAGACGGCCGTGTGCCCCGTGCGGCTGTCGATGCGTCCGGCAATGGCCGGCACGGCCGCGGCGACGATCGTCTGGTCGACCACGGCCAGGAACACGGCAGCATGATGGAAGGAAAGAGCGTGAGAAACTGGACCGGTGTAGCAGCTTGCGGAGCGGTATCGGCAGGCGGCTGGGGCGGTCCGGGCTTCAACAACAAGGCTTTCCCCGCTATCGGTTCTGCAACTATAATGCGGTGTTGATCATGTTGGTCGGAAACAGCTTATAAGCGCAACTTTACTCGCGGTCATGCCCATGAAAACGATTCTCGTTCCCGTGGAAATGCACGACCTTGCCAGCACGACGCTCGAGACGGCCGCGTTTTTCGGCAAGACGTTCGGGAGCTATCTCGAAGGGTTCCCGCTAAGCCCCGCCCTCAGCCCCTTCCTGGCAGCCGATGCGATGGGCGCGACCATCGTCTACGACTCAGATTTCAGGCATGACGGTACGGCGCCGGACGAGGCGCGCCGCATGTTCGAACGGACCATGCACGCCCATGGCGTGCCGGCTGCCGAGGCAGAGAGCGGGGCGCTGCGCTTCGGCTGGCACGGGGAGCCGCAGGGGGACAATTTCGTCGGCAGTTATGGCCGTGTCTTCGACATCACGGTGGTGGGCCGGCCAGGCAGCAGGGCCGGCCAGCCGCGTGCCAGTACCCTGGAAGCGGCATTGTTCGAGAGCGGCAGACCGGTCCTCATCGCGCCGCCGCGTGCACCCTCGCGGATGGGTGAGACCATCATGATCGCCTGGAACGGCAGTACGGAGACGGCACGCACGATCGGCTTTGCCATGCCCCTCCTGCAACACGCGCGCCGTGCGATCGTCCTGACCGTGGAAGGCAGCAGCGTGCCCGGCCCCACCGGCGAGGAGGTCGGCCGCTACCTGCGGTACAACGGCATCAATTGTGAAATGCGCTCCGTCGCGCCGGGCAGCCGTTCGGCCGGCAAGACCATTCTCGACGAAGCCGCCGAATGCGGGTGCGACCTGCTGATCAAGGGCGCCTTCACGCAGAGTCGGATCCGGCAGATGATCTTCGGCGGGGCGACCCGGCAAATCATCGCCGAAAGCACACTGCCGGTCTTCATGGCACATTGAACCCGCTGCACCGCCTGGCCCCAGGCTTCCAACGGCCATAAAAAAGCCCGGGCACGAGGCCCGGGCTCCGGTTTCACGAGAGACGATGATTCGTCAGGCCGACTTCTTGTCGTCCTCGTCGATCTCCTCGAAATCGGCGTCGACCACGTCATCGTTCTTGGCTTCACCGCCTTCACCGGACGAGCCCTCCGCACCGGAAGCCTCCTCACCGGCGGCCTGATTGGCCTCGTACATGGCCTGGCCGAGCTTCATCGACACCTCGGCAAGGGCCGTGGTCTTGGCCTTGATAGCGTCCAGGTCGTCGCCCTCCGTAGCCGTCTTGAGCTCGGCGATCGCGTTTTCGATGGCCGTACGGTCCTCCTCGGAGACCTTCTCGCCATAGTCCTTGAGCGATTTCTCCGAAGAATGGATGAGGGCCTCGGCCTGGTTCTTCACCTCGACCGTCTCGCGGCGCTTCTTGTCAGCCTCGGCATTGGACTCGGCATCCTTGACCATCTTCTCGATCTCGTCATCGGTGAGACCGCCGGAGGCCTGGATACGGATCTGCTGTTCCTTGCCGGTGCCCTTGTCCTTGGCCGAAACGTTGACGATGCCGTTTGCGTCGATGTCGAAAGTCACCTCGATCTGCGGCACGCCGCGCGGTGCCGGCGGGATGCCGACGAGATCGAACTGGCCGAGCATCTTGTTGTCGGCCGCCATCTCGCGCTCGCCCTGGAAGACGCGGATCGTGACCGCGTTCTGGTTGTCTTCCGCCGTCGAGAAAACCTGGCTCTTCTTGGTCGGGATGGTCGTGTTGCGGTCGATCAGCCGCGTGAACACGCCGCCAAGCGTCTCGATGCCGAGCGACAGCGGGGTGACGTCGAGCAGCAGCACGTCCTTCACGTCGCCCTGCAGCACGCCGGCCTGAATGGCCGCGCCCATGGCGACGACCTCATCCGGGTTCACGCCCTTGTGCGGCTCCTTGCCGAAGAAGTTCTTCACGGCTTCCTGCACCTTGGGCATGCGGGTCATGCCGCCGACAAGCACCACCTCGTCGACCTCGCCTGCATTGATGCCGGCATCCTTGAGCGCCGACTTGCAGGGCTCGATGGTGCGCGTGATGAGATCTTCCACCAGGCTCTCAAACTTGGCGCGCGTCAGCTTCATCGCCAGGTGCTTCGGCCCGGACTGGTCGGCCGTGATGAAGGGCAGGTTGATCTCGGTCTGCGCGGCGGACGACAGCTCGATCTTGGCTTTCTCCGCGGCTTCCTTCAGCCGCTGCAGCGCGAGCTTGTCGTTCTTCAGATCGATGCCCTGCTCCTTCTTGAACTCCTCGGCGAGATAGTTGACGAGGCGCATGTCGAAGTCCTCGCCGCCGAGGAAGGTGTCGCCGTTGGTCGACTTCACCTCGAACACGCCGTCGCCGATCTCGAGAATCGAAATGTCGAAGGTGCCACCGCCCAGGTCATAGACGGCGATCGTCTTGCCTTCCTTCTTATCGAGACCATAGGCAAGCGCTGCCGCCGTCGGCTCGTTGATGATGCGCAGGACCTCCAGGCCGGCGATCTTGCCGGCATCCTTGGTGGCCTGGCGCTGGGCGTCATTGAAATAGGCGGGAACGGTGATGACCGCCTTCTCCACCTTTTCGCCAAGATAGGATTCAGCCGTCTCCTTCATCTTCTGAAGGATCATCGCCGAGATCTGCGAGGGGGAGTGGTTCTTGCCTTGGGCCTCGACCCAGGCATCCCCGTTCTCCGCCTTCACGATGTGATAGGGGACAAGCTTCTTGTCCTTCTCGACGGTGGGATCTTCAAAGCGCCGGCCGATCAGGCGCTTGATCGCGAAAAAAGTGTTCTCAGGATTGGTGACGGCCTGGCGCTTGGCCGGCTGGCCAACCAGACGCTCGTCGGAATCGGTGAATGCCACGATCGACGGCGTCGTGCGCGCGCCTTCCGCGTTCTCGATCACCTTCGCGTCCTTGCCGTCCATGACGGCGACACAGGAGTTGGTGGTTCCGAGGTCGATACCGATCACTTTTGCCATTTATTCTCTCCGCTAAGCAGACTGTCAGGACCCATTCCGGCGTTCCAGGCAACAGCCCCTGTTCACTAGAAACAAGCCGCGACGCACCGCCCTAAAGGCGAGCGCGGCATCGGCGCGTATATAAGAAGCTCATTTTTGTCGCGCAAGGCGGCTTGTGAGCCCGATCTGTCGCCTCGTTCCGCCACCTCCACATGCCGTACCTCCGTATTTTGAGGCTTCCGCAGAGGCTGGGCGCATATCTAGGGAATATTGACGGCAAACCTAATGTATGCTCTTACTAGTTGTATATTTTACGGAATTACAACTTGTTTAAAAATATTCTGTTTTCAGGACTTCTTGTTCTACTGGCGACGAACCTCTGTCCCGCCTCCCCCCTTTTTGCGGTGCTGCCCTTTCCCGGCCGGCTCCCGCAGGCGGCGGGCACGGCAGCGGCATGGCCGGCAATGCCATCGGTTCGCTCACTGTCGGACCGGGTGCGCGCACGCTTCGAACGGCACTGCCTCGCGCTTGCCGTCTATCACGAAGCGCGCGGCGAGGAGCCGGACGGCCAGCGTGCGGTGGCGCAGGTGGTTCTCAACCGGAAACGCTCGCGTGCTTTTCCGGCCAGCATCTGCGGCGTCGTCTACCAGAACGCCCGCCGGCGAAACCGCTGCCAATTCTCCTTCGCCTGTGACAATCGCTCCGATCACCCACGCGAAAAGGCCGCCTGGCAGAAGGCACAAGCCATCGCCGGGGAAGTCATGTGCCGTGACTGCCGCACGGAAGAAGCGGCGAAGCATGGGACAGGGCTACCGCCCGTGGCGCATGCAACCCACTACCACGCCCTTACCGTCAGCCCCGGCTGGGCCAAGCGCCTGCGCCGGATCGACCGGATCGGCGGGCACATCTTCTATACGTGCGAAAACACGATCTCACGCATGGAGCCGCCATCCGACGTCCTGCGCCTGACTGCGACCGTGCCGGACCCGTAGGGCTAGACTGGTTCCCAGCTGTCGTGCTCGGAGGCGCGGAAAATCGCGTCGATGACCTTCTGGTTCCGGACCGAATCCTCCAGCGGGAAGACCGGCACGTCCTCGCCGGCAACTGCCCGGGCGAAGGCCTCCGCCTGCAGCCTGTACTGGCGGACGTCGCCGAAGCGGTGGACGGTGGTCGTGGCGTGGTCGGCGCTGTGCAGGAGAACCCGGTCGTCGCCGTAGACGCGGGAGTTGAACGGCGTTTCCACCTCGACATAGCCCTTGTCGCCGTGGAAGATCATCGTCTGCCGGGCCGCCATCTGGGTCGAGATGTAAAAGCTCATCTCGAAATCGCCGAAGTCGGCCTTGACGCTGGCGTAGATATCCGTGCCGAAGCTGGGATCGCGCTCCACGACAGCCTGGATGCGCTGCGGCTCGCGCCCGGTGACGAAGCGGGCAGTCACGGTCGGGTAGACGCCGATGTCGGGCAGACCACCGCCGCCGAGCTCCGGGCGATTGCGCATGTTCTGCGGGTCGACGTTGTGGTAGGAGAAGGCGCCCTGCACATGACGCAGGCGGCCGATGGCGCCGTCGGCGACGAGTTCGCGCACCTTCAGCCATTGCGGGTGATAGGTGACCATGAAGGCTTCGCAAACCAGAACACCATTGCGATCTCGCGCCTCGATGACCTGTCGGATATCGCCGGCGTCGAGCGCCAGCGGCTTTTCCACGAGCACATGCTTGCCCACATCCGCCGCCTTCACCGCCCACTCGACGTGTTGGGAGGTGGGCAGCGGTATATAGACCCCGTCGACCTCGGACGAGGCAAGAAGCGCCTCGTAAGAGGCAAAGGCATGCGGAATGCCGAAACGCGCCGCGACCGCCTTCGCGCGCGACTCGTCACGGCTGGCGATGGCCGTCACCACCCCGTTTTCCGCATCCTGAAGCTGCGGAATGACGAACTCCCGGCCGATCTTAGCCGTCGACAGAATACCCCAACGGAACATGATGCCTCCCGAAAACAATGCCGCGAGACTATCGGCGCCGGACGGAGAGGTCCATATCGAAATCGACGACGTTCGAGTAGATCGGCGTGCCCACATCCATGCCGTAGCGGGACCGGAAGACCTTCCCCTGCACATGAAAGCGCAGGCTTCCCCGCCGGGAATCGGCAAGCCTTGCGCGAAAGGTCTCGCGGAAGGTGCGCCCGCGGGCGGTCAGATTGCCTTCAATGGTCGCCGCGTCCTCGCCGGTGCGATGCACGCGCGCGGAACGGAAGATGATCGCCCGCTCGTTTCGCGTGTCGAAGACGGCATCGGTTTTGAGAAAGTCGTCGACCCGCTTCTGGCCGGTCGTGACACTCTCGGGATAGATGGTGATCGTCACGCGGGCCGCCTCGACGCTGTCGGCCGGAATGTCGACCGTGCCCTCGAACCGGGCGAATCGCCCCTTGATGCCCGGCCCGCTCACCGCCGGCACCGCGAATGCGAGAACCGACTGCGACGGCACGATGACGTAGCTGCCCGCCGCTTCGGACAGGGACGGCGCGGCGACCGCCCGCGGCGATGCCAGGAAAAGAAGCAGGGCCGCAACGAACGCTGTCCGCATCTTCATCTTCGACCATCCGTGTGCCGATAGCATCCGCCACGGTGCGCGCACGGTCCAGTCACGGTTTTGTGCGCCGCGCCGGCCGGAGCATCCGCTTCAGAACGCCGTCCTTGAGAATCAGGTGATGGCGCAGCGCGGCCAGCGCATGACCGGCAACCAGGACGATCGCCGTATAGGCGAGAAGGTGGTGGAGGATGCGCCAGAACGTCTCGCCGGCTTCCGAAACGCCGACCGGCAGGTGCGGCAGCAGGAAAAGGCCAAAGACAAGTGTCGGAATGCCGAGCACGGAAGCCGAAACCAGCGCCCAGCCGGTGAAAGGCAGCGCGAGGAAGACAGCGTAGAGCAGACGGTGGACGCTCGCGGACGCGCACCTTTCCCAGCGGCGCAGAGAGGCCGGAGGCCGAGGCTGCGGGTTGAGCAGACGCCAGGTCAGCCTGAGCGCGATCAGCAAGAGGAGCAGCAGGCCGAGCGACTTGTGCCACTGGATGAGATCGAAGGCGAGGCGCTGGTCGGCGATGCGCATCATGAAGAGGCCGAGCCCGATCTGCCCGAGGATCAGAACGGCAAGCGCCCAGTGAAAGACGATCGCGACGAGGCCGTAGCCATCCCTGGTGTTGCGAAACGCGAGCTTGCTCACGCTGCAAGTTTAATCCACCGCGCCGCCCTCGTCATGCCGTGAATGGGACGGCGTGCGGTCGGGCCGGCGGGAGCGCCCATAGAAGCGAGGCGTCCGCTTGACCAGAACACTCGCGGATTATCCGCGCAAAACACCGCCCGTCTGCTTGCCGACATTCTCGACCACGCGGCCGGCGAGTGCCTCGAAGTCCTCCTCTGTCAGGGTTCGTTCGAGGGGCTGGATGGTGACTTCGATGGCGACCGATTTCTTGTCCGGGCCGAGCGCTTCGCCCTCGAAGACGTCGAAGACGTTGACGTCCGAGATCAGCTTCTTGTCGGCGGCGGCGGCGGCACGCATAAGCGCGGCCGCCTCCACCGCCTTGTCGACCACGAAGGCGAAGTCGCGGCGGACGGCCTGGAAGGGCGAGAGATCAAGCCGCGGGCGGGTGCGCGTGGCGCGTGCCTTGGGCTCCGGGATCGCGTCTATGAAGACCTCGAAGCCGCAAAGCGGGCCGGAAACGTCCATCTCATCGAGAGTGTTCGGATGGAACTCGCCGAAGGTGCCGAGAATGTTCTTCGGCCCGAGCTTGATCGTGCCCGAGCGGCCCGGATGGTACCAATGCGGACCGCCGGCCTCGACCTGCAGCTTATCGACCGGCGCGCCGCAGGCCTCCAGCACGGCGAGCGCGTCGGCCTTGGCCTCAAAGACGTCGACCGGGGGCGTATTGCCGGACCAGTGACGCCCCTGGCTCTCGAGCC
>NZ_JBHSUM010000142.1:0-10845 GCF_042660605.1 Nitratireductor sp. GCM10026969 | reverse complement strand
CGGCCGAGGCCGAGGCAGCCGCGCGCGCGGCGGCTGTAGGTTTGCCGATCGACGTGGCCGTCCAGCCGGCGGACGACCGGCGCAAGAAGATGCTGATCGCCGACATGGATTCCACCATGATCGACCAGGAGTGCATCGACGAGCTGGCCGACGAGATCGGAATCAAGGAACGGGTCGCCGCCATAACGGCCCGCGCGATGAACGGTGAAATCGCCTTCGAGCCAGCGCTTCGCGAGCGCGTGGCGCTTCTGGAAGGCCTCGAAGTGGCGGTGATCGACCGCGTCATCGAAGGCCGCATCACCCTTGCGTCGGGGGGGCGCGAATTGCTGGCGACGATGAACGCCGCCGGCGCTTATTCCGCCCTCGTTTCCGGCGGCTTCGACATCTTCACCGGGCGCATCGCCGCCGTCCTGGGCTTTCACGAGCACCGGGCCAACCGGCTGATGACGGAAGGCGGACGGCTGACGGGACTGACCGGCGAGCCCATTTTGGGGCGCCAGGCCAAGGCCGATGCGCTGGTCGAAATCGCCGCGCGGCTGGGAATCGCCCATCGCCATGTGATGGCGGTGGGCGATGGCGCCAACGACCTCGATATGCTGCGCCTGGCGGGCGCCGGCGTGGCACTGCATGCCAAGCCCGCCGTCGCCGAGGCGGCCGGAATCCGCATCGACCATGGCAATCTCACTGCCCTTCTCTATCTTCAGGGCTACCGGCGGGAAGAGTTCGTGCAATGACGCCCATGCTGACGGAACGCCTGGTCCTGCGCAACTGGACGGACGATGACCGAGCGCTCTTTCACCGCATCAACGCCGACGAGCGCGTGATGGAGTTCTTCCCCTTCCGCCGCGACCGGCAGCAGTCCGACACCGTTCTCGACCAGTTGCGCGCGGGTATCGCCGAGCGCGGTTTCGGCTTCTGCGCCGCCGAGCTCCGGCGGACCGGGGCGTGCATAGGCTTCGTGGGCCTTCACGAGACTGTCCCCGTCCCTCATTTGCCGAAGGGCACGGTCGAAATCGGCTGGCGGCTGGCACCTGAATTCTGGGGCCAGGGATATGTCACGGAAGCCGCCAGGGCGTGGCTCGCCTTCGGCTTCGAAAGGCTCGGGCTCGCGGAGATCGTCTCCTTCGCCGTGTGGAACAACCGGCGCTCCATCGCCGTGATGGAGCGCATCGGCATGACGGCCGACCCCGCGCGCGACTTCGACCACCCGTCCGTGCCCGACACGCACCCGCACCTCAAACGACACGTCTTCTATCGCCTTAGGCGGGAGGAATGGCGGGGCTAGACAATTCCAGGAAAAGTGGAAGCCGGTTCCGAATTACGTGGAAACAAATGGCTAGAGAGCAGCCGAGTGGACGAATGGGAGCGCATGCTGCTCAAGGCACGGCGTGTAAGGACGTCCTCAGTTCATCCGCAGCGTGACGAAACGCAATTCACCGGACGACCCGGCGAGCATGAGCAGCGCGTTCTTGCGCCCCTCCGCCCTCAGATCGTCGATCCGGGTCAGCACATCCTCCGGATCCGATACCGATTCCAGAGCGATCTCGACGATAACGTCGCCCGCCTGGACGCCCTGTTCTGCGGCCACGGAACCGTCCTCGACCTCCGAGATCAGAACGCCGCTGATATCGTCGGGAACATCGAAGCGGCCACGCCCCTCCTCGTCGAGTTCGACGATCGTCATGCCGAACACCTTCGCCGAGGAAACCGGCCCGCTCTCCTCCTCCGCATCATCATCCTCCAGCGCGTCCTCGGCCGAAGCCGAGATCTCCGCCTCTTCGAGACGGCCGAGCGTGACCTGCACGGTCTGCCGCTCACCCTTGCGCAGGATCTCCACCTCGACGGTCTTGCCGACCGGGCTCTCCGCCACGATCCGGCGCAACTCGCGCACCTCGGCGATGGGGAGACCGTCGAAACCGACGATGATGTCACCGGCCTGAAGTGCGCCGCCCTCGGCCGGCCCGTTCTTTTCGATTCCGCTGATCAGCACGCCGGCGGCCTCGCCCAGGCCCAGGCTTTCAGCGACCTCCTCCGTCACTTCCTGTATGCGCACACCCAGCCATCCGCGCCGCGTCTCGCCGAATTCACGCAACTGGTCGATGACATTGGTCGCCAGGTTCGAGGGAATGGCGAAACCGATGCCGATCGAACCGCCGGTGGGCGAGATGATCGCCGTGTTGATGCCGATGACCTCGCCTTCCATGTTGAACAGGGGACCGCCGGAATTGCCGCGGTTGATGGCCGCATCGGTCTGGATATAGTCCTCGTAGGGCCCGGCGCCGATCTGCCGGTTGCGCGCGGAGACGATGCCGACGGTGAGCGATCCTCCGAAGCCGAACGGATTGCCGATCGCCATCACCCAGTCGCCGATGCGCATTGCGTCGGAATCACCGAACGGCACCTGCGATAGATTCTTCCCCGCGGGATCAATCTTCAGGACCGCGAGATCGGTCTTGGAATCGATGCCGACGATCTCGGCCGTCCTGGTAGCCCCGTCGGCGAAGTTGACGACGATTTCGTCGGCGCCGGTGATCACATGGTTGTTCGTGACGACGATGCCCTCACCGGCGTCGATGACGAACCCGGAACCGAGCGAGGAGCCCGGCCCCGGCAATTGCGGATGCCGGCCGCCGTCATTGAAGAATTCCTGAAAGTAATCCTCGAAGGGAGAGCCGTCGGGAATCTGCGGCATGGGCACGCGGCCGCCGCCGCGCAGCGCGTTCTGCGTGGTGGAGATGTTTACGACCGCGTCGACCAGCGTCTCGGCGATGTCGGAGACCGACTCGGGCCCACGCGTTTGCGCCAGTCCGGTCGCGGGCGCGGCACCGATTCCGATCGCCACGGCGACCGCCATCACTGACCGAGAGGCAATGCGAAGCAGTTTAGGCGAAGACATCTGGCACTCTCCCGCGTGCGTTTCGCACCGTCCCGGCAGATAGGGCAACTTCGTGGCAAAGATATAGCCGCGCCTGCCGCTCTGCCAGCGTCAGCCGCGCACGAGCCAGATAATGAACACGCCGACGGCCATGACCGCCAGGCCGATGCCGCGCATGAGACTCTCCGGCATCTCGATGATATCGGCGGCCATGCGCTTTGCAAGCCGCGGAAGGCCTCCATAGAGGAGGCCTTCGAAGACCAGGACCAGGCCGAGCGCGGCGATGAAGTCACTCAACGCCATGCTCCGACCGCCTTTTTCCGCGTACGCGGCAACGCACGGAGCGGTCCGCCTACTGCGCCGGCCCGGCCGCCGGCAGGCTCGCGCCCCTTTCGGGAACTTGCGGGGCCTCGATCGACCCCGTCAGTGCCCCGCCGTCCTCGCCGGATGGAACCTGGCCATCCTGCCCGCGTCCGTCGGAGGATCCGAAGAAGCGGAAGAAATCGGTATCCGGGCTCAGCAGCATGGTCGTCCCCTGCGGATCGAGCGCTTCGCGATAAGCCGCCATGGAGCGGTAGAATTCGAAGAACGACTCATCGCGCGTAAAGGCATCGGCGAAGATCGCATTGCGCTCGCCCTCGCCTTCACCACGCAGGATCTCCGCCTCGCGCTGCGCTGCGGCGAGAATCTCCACCACCTCACGATCGGCACGGGCACGGATGCGCGCCGCTGCTTCGCGGCCCCGGGCACGCAGGCGCTCGGCTTCGGCCAGACGTTCGGCCTTCATCCGGTCGTAGGTCTGCTGCGACACCTCGGCGGTCAGATCCGTCCGCCGGATACGCACGTCCTCGATCTGCAGGCCGAGAGACGCGGCGGCGGGGCGCAGGTCCTCGGCCACCTCGCGCATCATGGAAGTACGCTCGTCCGACAGGGCCGCCTCGAAACCGCGCAGGCCGTAGACACGCCTGAGCGCTGCGTCGAGACGCGTGCGCAGACGCTGTTCGGCCAGCGGCAGCTCACCGGAAACGGCCTGCCTGAAGCGGCGCGCATCTTCGATGGAATAGGCGACGAAGGCGTCGACCTCGTAGAACTTGCCGCCGGAAACCTGCAGGCGGATGTCGTCGAGATCGAAGCGCAGAATGCGGTCCGGGATCATCAACACTCTGTCCGCGTCGGCGAAGCCGAAGGGCAGCTTGAAGTAAAGGCCAGGCTCGCGCTCCACCTTCACGATCTCGCCGAAGCGCAGCACGATGGCCTGGTTGCGTTCGTTCACCACGAAAACAGAGGAATAGACGAGGAACAGCGCGACGGCGGCGATGATGACGCCAAAAAGGAAACGGTTCGACATCAGTTATTTCCCCCTTGCGTCTGTACCCCAGTTTGCGTGCCCGCCGCGCCGCGCCCGACGCTGGCCTGTGCCGGCAGCTGGTTGCGCAACTCGGGCAACGGCAGATAGGGGATCACGCCCTGCCCGCTCCCTTGCCCCACGATCACCTTGTTGGAGCCGCGCAGCACGGTTTCCATGGTTTCCAGGAACAGACGCTTGCGGGTGACTTCCGGCGCCTTGGCGTATTCTTCGTAGACGGACACGAAGCGCTGCGCCTCACCCTGGGCCTCCAGCACCACGCGGTTCTTGTAGGCGGCCGCCGCCTCGCGGATTTCCGCGGCTTCACCGCGTGCCTGACCGAGCTGCTGGTTCGAATACTGGTTGGCTTCCTCGACGAAGCGGTCCTCGTCCTGCTCGGCGCGCTGCACTTCGTCGAAGGCGTCCGCCACCTCGCGCGGCGGTGCCGCGTCCTCGATCGACAGCGCGTTGATATCCAGCCCCGCGTTATATTCTTCCATGGTCGTCTGGATGGTCTCGCGCACACCCTGGGCGATGCCTTCGCGATCGTCACGGAAGATGTCCTGCGCCGGGCGGCGGCCGACGACCTCGCGCATGGCGCTCTCGGCGACCTGGCGCAGCATTTCGTCGGGCTCATCGACGTTGAAGAGATAGGCCGCCGGATTGGCCACCTGATAGGCGACGGAGAATTTGACGTCGACGATGTTCTGATCGCCCGACAGCATCAGCCCGGAAGAGGTGCCTCCGCGCACTTCGCCGATATCCATCAGCCTTTCGGCGATCGTCGCCTTTTCCACCGTCTCGATCGGCCACCAGTGGAAGTGAAGACCCGGCTCGGAAAGCTGGTCCTTCGGCTTACCGAAGCGCAGCTCGACGGCGAGCTGATCCGGCTGCACGGTGTAGACCGACTTGAAGAGCCAGAGGCCCAGCACGGCGATGGCGATCAGGCCGATCATGGCCGGGTTCGGGCCGCCGCCGCCGGGCAGGACGCGCCGCAGCCGATCCTGTCCGCGCCGGATAATCTCCTCGAGGTCCGGAGGGGTGCCTTGCGGGCCGCCGGACGGCCCACCGCGCGGTCCCTGGTCCCACGGGCCTCCGCTGTTCCCGCCGCCCCATGGACCGCCGCCACTCTGATTGTTCCAGGGCATTATTATTCCTTTATCCTTTGGCCGGCCGACACGGTCGCCGACGCTCCCTTGCGGCCTTTATAGGTAGCGTGGAAAGCGCTTTCAACGCATGAACCGCGCCCCGATCGGGCCCGGGCATGCACGTCCCAACATCGGAGACTCCGAAATAGCGGGCTTTCCTCCGCTTCACGCGACCGGATGAGCAGGCTTCCCGTTCGCAGATTGCCGTTGGTAGACGACATAGCGCGTCGGGTAAATATCCTTTTCGCCAGCCGGTACCTCCTCGCTCGAGACGGCTTGCCAAATACCGGGATCAACGGCCGGAAAGAAAGCATCGCCGTCTACTTCAACATCCACATAGGTAACATGAAGCACATCCGCCAGGGGCAGCGCCTCGCGGAAGATCTCGCCGCCCCCGATGATGCAGACTTCCGCCGCCTCATCCGCCTGTCCCCGCGCCTTTTGCAGCGCCGCCTCGAGCGAGCCGACCGTCACCGCTCCTTCGGCACGATAGGCAGGGTTGCGCGAAATCACGATGCTGACGCGGCCTGGCAGAGGCCGGCCGATGCTCTCCCAGGTCTTGCGCCCCATCACGATGGGTTTACCCATGGTGATCGCCTTGAAGCGCTTGAGATCGGTGGAAAGCCGCCACGGCATCGTGCCTTCCCGGCCGATGACGCCGTTTCTTGCCACGGCGACGACGAGTGTGATTTTCATGGCCCGCCTGAATTGCTGTGTGTCTATACCGCGATGGGTGCCCGGATCGTCGGATCGGCCACGTAGTCTTCCAGCCGGAAATCCTCGTAGCGAAAGGCGAACAGATCGTCCACCGCGGGGTTGATCCACATCCTCGGCAGCGGCTTGGGCGTGCGCGTCAGTTGCTCCCGCGCCTGGTCGAAATGGTTGTGGTAGAGATGGGCGTCACCGAGCGTGTGGACGAAATCGCCGGGCCGGAGCCCACTCACCTGGGCAACCATCATCGTCAGGAGCGCATAGGAGGCGATGTTGAAAGGCACGCCGAGAAAAATGTCGGCCGAGCGCTGGTAAAGCTGGCAGGACAGCCTCCCCTCGGCCACGTAGAACTGGAACAGGCAGTGGCAGGGCGGCAGCGCCATTTCGTCCACCAGCGCAGGGTTCCAGGCCGAGACCACATGACGCCGTGAATGAGGATTTTCCCGCAACGATTTGAGAAGATTCGCGATCTGATCGACATGGCCGCCATCCGGCGCCGGCCAGGAACGCCACTGCGCCCCGTAAACCGGGCCGAGGTCGCCGTTCTCGTCGGCCCATTCGTCCCAGATGGTAACGCCGTTCTCGTTCAGATAGCGGATGTTGGTGTCGCCCTTCAGGAACCAGAGCAACTCGTGGATGATGGACTTCAGGTGCAGCTTCTTCGTCGTGAGCACCGGAAACCCGGCCTCCAGGTCGAAGCGCATCTGATACCCGAAAACGCTGCGCGTGCCGGTGCCCGTGCGGTCGCCCCGGTCGTCGCCGCTTTCCAGGACGTGGGCAAGAAGATCAAGATACTGCTGCATGAGAACGCGGGACCGAATCGGATTGCTTCATGGCCTCACAATAGGGCGGACCGGCCGGTTGCCAAAGGCCGGTCGAGCCGGTCCCGCGCGGCGGTTCAAAGGGCGGCGAGCTTGCCCATGTGCTTGGCCACCAGATAATAGAACGTGACCCGGTTTTTCGAGTTGTCGCCGGCCATCGTCTCGCAGACCTTCTCGATGACCGAATCGCACCGGGCGTCGTCGCTCTCGCCCAGCTTCTTCTTGCACCATTTCTCGCGCACGCGCGCCAGTTCGTCCGGGTCCGAGCAGGACACCAGCGACGAGTCGCGGCTGCGCAGCGCGATGCCGAGATGCTTGACGATTTTGTCGACAGCGTCCGCGTCGGCCGTTGCGTCATATTTCTGAACGTCTGCGAGATAGTCAGCCATGGTCTTCTCCCTCCAGGATACATTCAGCTGCATTGAAGACGACATGGCTCCACTGGTATCTCCAGGATCGCCACGCCGGTTGCCCCTCCGTACCGAGCATCGGCAATGCTTCCGGGCAAGTCAACGAAAATGCGCCCTTTTTCACGGTTTGGCTCTTTCATTGCCGTGCCGTTGTTCCTATATTCGCCCCCGTTAGCCTCGTGCTGACTATGGCGATAAACGGCCGATGCAATAAGCCTATCGGACCCGGGGGCAGTGCCCGGCGCCTCCACCAGAAACCGTCGGCGAGCGCATGACGCACCAAGGACGGCTTCTGATGGGGGCGAAACAGGATCGACGAGGGTGTAAAGATCGGACTTTCGCCCGGCATGGTACCACCGTTATCGGACCGAACCTAATAGTTGCCAACGACAACTATGCGGAAGCACGTCTCGCCGCGTAAGCGGTGCGATAGCTTCAATTCAAGTCTCAGGCCGTCGCAGGTCTGAGCGGGGTCCGGAGGCACCTGGCAACAGAAGCCTCCACTTTCCCCCTTTCTCCCCAGACTTTCGAGCTTACCCAGCGAACACAGCCCGTGCGGCGCGTTGCGCCGTGTGCGCTCTGTCGCCTGCGCATTCCTTATCGAGGAAATCCATGCAGCCATTCAACGCACGCAATCTCTTCATCGTCACCGGCGGCCCCGGCGCCGGTAAGACAACGCTTATCGAGGCATTGCAGGCCGCCGGCCTCGCGACCGCGCCGGAGGCCGGGCGCGCCATTATTCGCGCCCAGCGCGCCATCGACGGCCCCGCCCGGCCCGATCGTGACCGTGCGCTCTATGCCGAACTGATGCTGTCGTGGGAATTGCGCTCCTATGAGACGGCCCGGGCGGGCGGCAGGCCTCATGTCTGCGACCGCGGCATTCCCGACACCATCGGTTATCTCCGGCTCATCGGCCTGCCCGTCCCGCCGCATCTGGAAAAGGCGGCCCTAATGTTCCGCTACAACGAAACGGTCTTCATCCTCCCGCCCTGGCCGGAGATCTACACCGTCGACACGGAGCGTGCGCAGACGCTCGATGAGGCCGAAAGGACCTACGAGGCGATGCGCGCCGTCTACACCGAACTCGGCTACCGGCTCTCGCCCGTGCCGCGCGCCGAGGTGGAGGAGCGGCGCGATTTCGTCCTTGACGGCGTGCGGAAGGCTGCGGAACGCCAAGCGCGCGCGTGATGTGCGGCGCACAGGGGAAGCGCAGTGGGAGGCCGCGAGGCGGTGCAGCAACGTCGCGTCCTTCTCGTTCCCATGTCCGATACCCAACTTTGCGCTTATTCACGGGTGTTCCGACGGGGCATGGCGCAGCCGGTAGCGTTCGCGGTAGGCCGCCGGCGGCATGCCGCTGTAGCGCTTGAAGACACGGCGGAAGAACGACGTGTCCTCATAGCCAACCGACACGCCGACCCGCTGCACCGAAGCCGCGCCGTTCTCGAGCATCTGCCGGGCGGCGGCAACACGGACCATCTGGAGATAGGCGCCCGGAAGGCAGCCGGTCGCCGCCTTAAAGCGGCGGATCAGGTTGCGCGTGCTCATGCCCGCGATGCCGGCCAACTCCTCGATCGAGACGTCGCGCCGGAAGTTCGCGTGCAGGTACTCCTCCAGTTCGCGCATCGGCGCATCCGTATGCGGGCGCGATATGGGCAGGATCGCATACCCGGACTGGTGCAGGCGCGGCATGTCGAGAAGCAGCGCCTTGGAACATTCGAGCGCGACTTCCCGCCCGCACAGCCGTTCGACCAGATGCAGGCTGAGATCGGTCGCCGCGTTGACGCCGCCGCCGCAGAACAGCCCGGCATCCTCGGTGATCAGCATGTCGGTCCGCCAGTCCACCT
This sequence comes from Nitratireductor sp. GCM10026969, assembly GCF_042660605.1. Classification (NCBI taxonomy): domain Bacteria; kingdom Pseudomonadati; phylum Pseudomonadota; class Alphaproteobacteria; order Hyphomicrobiales; family Phyllobacteriaceae; genus Nitratireductor; species Nitratireductor sp. GCM10026969. The sequence continues at coordinate 1,691 of NZ_JBHSUM010000142.1, read as the reverse complement.
TCGGATAGCGGCGCCGGAACTCTTCCGCCACGCCCCAGTGGGTGGTGGCCCGGCGCCCGTCGAGGAGGCCGGCCTCGGCGAGGAAGGCCACTCCCGAGCACACGCCGGCCAGCATCGCGCCCTGCCTGTCATATCGCTCGACCAGCCAGGGCAGCAGCTTGGCGTGGCGCTGCATCCATTCCGACGGCATCGGGCCGGAGGCCGAGACGAAGACGAGATCGGCCGGCCCGACGTCGTCGATGCCCGCGTCGGGAGCGATGCGAAGGCCGTAGGCGCTTTCCACCGGCGCACCGTCGATCGAGGCCATGGTGACGCGGAAGCGGGGCTGTGGATCGCCGCCGCTCATCTCGTTCCACATCTTGCCGGCAGACGCGAACACCTCGATGGGGCCGACCGCCGTGGACGCGTAGCCCTCATTGACGAGGACGATCGTCACTTCCAGCATGTCGCCGTCTTCAGCCATGATCCTTCCCGTTTGCCGCGGGCATTATTTCGAAGAATGCGCGTGGCTTCCAGAACCTGGAGCCGGATTGGCACTTTCGCCTCCCGTGAATGTCATGATCGCCGGCTTTAGGCAGAATGCTTCTCGGCGCATCTTCCAACCGTCAACCAACACGAATGGAGGAAGCAATGGATCTCTACGTCATTCGCCGCCGTGGCGCCTGGGCCAACGAGCAGGAACTGGAGGCGGCCGGCGCAAAGTCGACCCGCGTCGGCGAGGAAATGGCCGATCGCCTGCGGTGGATCCGCACCTACGCCGTCACCGAGCCGGACGGGCGTATCGGATCGGTCTGCATCTACGAGGCCCGCGACGCCGAGGCGATCCGCGAGCATGGCCGGCGCGTCGGGGTGCCGAGCGAGGACTTCCAGGTCGTCCGCGGCACCGTCGTCAAGAACCCGGACCCGCAGCCCGGTGCCGAGACTGCGTGAGGGCACCTGCTGCTGCCATGCCGCATCGCCGATCCGCTTCCGCTGCGACATTTTTCGCCTGCAGGCGGATCGGCGGGAACCCCGGCCTCCTCTCTCCGTTCGCCGATCGACAAGGCAAAGGAACGGAGTAAGCAAATGCAGGATATTTCGGGAAAGCGCATCGCCATCCTGGCGACCCACGGTTTCGAGCAGTCGGAACTGGAAGTGCCGCTTGAGAAGTTGAGCGAAGCCGGCGCGGAGGTGCACGTGGTCTCGCTTGAGGGCGGTGAGATCAAGGGCTGGGACAAGAAGGACTGGGGGCGTCCGGTCCCCGTCGACAAGACGCTCGATTCGGTGAGCGCGGGCGACTACGACGCCCTGGTGCTGCCGGGCGGCCAGATCAATCCCGATCTCCTGCGCGTCGACAACAGCGCCGTCAACTTCGTGAAGGATTTCTGGACCGACAACAAGGTGATCGGCGCCATCTGCCATGCACCCTGGCTCCTGATCGAGGCCGGCATCATCCGTGATCGCCGGGTCACCTCCTACAAATCCATCAAGACCGACGTGATGAATGCCGGCGGCAAATGGGAAAACAGCGAGGTCGTCACCGACCAGGGGCTCGTCACCAGCCGCCACCCCGGTGATCTGGAACCCTTCTGCGAGAAACTGGCCGAGGAGATCCGTGAGGGACGGCACGAGCGCCGCGCCGCCTGAGGAACCCGGGTTGCACGGGCGGCGCGCCGCGTACCCCTTCCCTATTCCGCCGCGGCGGTCGCCGG
>NZ_JBHSUM010000141.1:0-10874 GCF_042660605.1 Nitratireductor sp. GCM10026969 | reverse complement strand
TCCGAGGAAGTCGTAGCGTTCTATGGCGAAGGATTTGCGGCTACTCGGGCGGGTCGGACCCCACCCTTGGTGTGGAGTTGCGGACGCTATTGATGCGCCGGGAGTGTTCGACTGACCGGCCGTCGTTATCCACAATGGCACCGTACATCGAAAAGCGCTGTCGAACCTGGATGCCATGCTGCGGGTACAGATGCGCATCGAACTGGCCAAGCTCCACCAGACGCTGGGCACGACGATGATCTATGTCACCCGCGACCAGGTGGAGGCGATGACGCTGGCCAACCGCATCGTCGTGCTCGACCGGGGTGTCGTGGCGTAGGTCGGCATGCCGCTGGAACTCAATGCCAACCCCGCGAACAAGTTCGTGGCCTCGTTCATTGGCTCGCCGACGATGAACTTCCTGCCGACGGCGGGCTGCGGGACCGGCGGCGGGATCGGGTTCGGGCATCGGCGGCAGCGGTGCAGCGTCCGATTCGACGATTTCGGAGGCGAGATCCTCGTCTGCTTCGTCAGGGGGGGCGACCAGCGAGCGCGGCAGGCGCCGGAACGCCTCGTCCGTCGGCGCAAAGACCGTGGCCGCTCCGGAAACGTCCGCCCCGGAGCCTTCGACCAGTTCGGCGAACGTGTCGAAGCGACCGCCGTCCCGCAGCAGCGTCCCAAGCTCATCTGCGCCAGCGCACGGCGCCGAGGCGGCCAGGAGCATGAGCGCCAGGGCCGGCGACAACAGTGTGACAAGCGATCGTGAATGCCTTGCGCTGCACCCGCCCAACGGGCTCGTGCAACGGCGTGAACGGTGTCTCGCGGTCAATGCTTCGCCATTCCGTCATTCGGAGCATCGTGTTCGGTTGTCTGACCTGGCGCGAACGTCCATCGTCGCCAGTCGGGCGGGTCTTCTGCGGTACGGCCTGTCCGCAGCGCCGGGCGGGGCGGATGCGTCAGACCTTTATGCTGAACAGCTTTTCCGCGTTTCGGAATGCAATTTTTTCCTTGGTTTCACGGGGCAGATCGACTGCCCGAAACCAGTCGATTCCTTCCTTCATGTCTGCAAACGGGTAGTCGGTTGCAAACATCACTCGATCCACACTGATGTACTTCAGCAAGAGATGGAGCAGTTCATCCTGGAAGAACGCGCTGGTTGTGAACCAGAAGTTGTCATGGAAGTATTGCTCGAAGGGATTATTCAGTGAGTCTTCGGTTACATCGCTTATCTCTCCCACGACACGCTCGTAGAAGAACGGAAGCCCCTCTCCCATGTGGCCGATAATGATCTGTAGTTTGGGAAATCGATCGAATACCCCATACGTGATCATTCGAAGGCATTGAGTAACGACTTCTTGGTGCCATCCATATGCTGGACCACTGATAATTAGGTCCTGGTGCTGCTTCTGATATTCTGGCCGCGTAGTGCTGTAGTAGATTTCGAAAACTTCGTCAGGTGGAAAGCCTGGATGGATGTATATCGGCACATCAAGGGCTTCGGCACGCGCCAGCACGGGCTCAAAAACGGGATGATCGAGGAATTTTTTCCCGATGATTCCATTGGTCAGGGCTCCCAGGAAACCATCTTCCCGAACTGCGCGTTCCAGTTCGTCCGCTGAGGCCTCCGGATTCTGCAACGGCAAGGTTGCAAATGCCTCGAATCGTCCCGGATAGGTGGCCATTGGCCCGTCGACAAGCATCTTGTTGAGACGATACGCAAAATCGATGCCCTCCTGACCTGGGACATTCTGCACACCTGGCGTATGTGCGGAGAGGATTTGAACGTTGAGCCCCGCCTCATTCATTGCACCGATGCGGCGCGGGCCTAGTTCGTAAAGACCAGTGCCCTCGAGGTACAGCCTGTGATCCTCGTTAATGGCGTTCAGCACCATCAGCTCAGGGGTAGAAAAGGTCTCTTCCGTGCCGATAAATGGCAGGTCCTGGTCTCGCAACGAGATGTCCAAAATCTCTGTCGCGGCGGCATTGGAGATAATGGCGGGCGCGGACAATCCGGCACCAACACCAAGTGCAGCCGCGCCACCTAGAAAGTCGCGGCGTCCCATCGCCAGGCTCTCTAGGGATTTTTCGATCTGTTTCATGTCAGTTTCTGCTCCGATGTTTGCGTTGCGCAGTCTGTGTGCAGCTTTCGCTCGACAAAGACTTCATCTCGACCGCTAGAAGCCGAGGTATGGCCCGCCGCATCCTGGAGGCGTGGCGACACATCAATGAGCCCGCCTGGCTGCACTTATTCCGATTTTGTCGTTGGGTTGTGTTTTCTCTTGTTGAGAGTTGTTTCGTCGCATGCATGCGGGCGGAGCGAAGCGACCCGGATACAGTATTGCCCCCACGGTACATCAACCGACGGCGCCGGTGATCGCGGGCAACAAGACATAACAACGCTCACCACGACCTCGCACAACGACATCATTCAAACGGACGGTTCGAAGGACCCCTCCCTTCTCGGCAAATCATGTTTCAATCCGGTCAGTGTGATTGCAGGGAGCGGATGATGCGTGCCCAGCCTTGGTTCTGGGATCTGGACGATCGCTACGAGCGGTTGAGCCCGGTCGGCGATGCGCTTCAGAAGCTGAATGACATCATTCCGTGTTCTTTTTTCGAGAAGCCGTTGGCCAAGGCGCTGAAACGCCCCGACGGGTCGAATGGCGTGCGTCCGCCCTTCCCGGTGATGATGTTCAGGATCCCGGTTCTGCAGGTCTCTACAATCCCTTCGACCAGGCGGAGTTCGTAATACAGGCTATCGTTTTGCGGTTTCTGGGTCTGTCACTGCCGCAGAAGGTGCCGGATGCCAAGACGATCTCGTCGTTCCGCGAAAGCCTGGTGCGCGCCGGCGCCGTCGACAACCTGCTCACCTGTTTCGACAAGCTTCATCTTGTTCGCCCGCCTCGCTGTTGCCCATCAGCCCATCTCTACCGTAAGCTGGAATCTGGTTTGGGTTGCTCGTTTCCTTCACTTGCGCCTCATTGACGCAATATATCACCGCTTTGCTGGATCACTCAGCGTGGGCAAGCTCACCGGCCGATGAGTTGAACGTGGCATCGCTTGCCACATCTCCTGCGGCGGGAAGTTCGATCTGTGCCAAAAGCCCATGCGGCACCCTGTTCAGAAGTTCGAGCGTGCCGCCATGCGCCCGCACGATGTCGTCAACGATCGAAAGCCCGAGTCCGAACCCGGGGCGACTGGCCGGTGTCCGTGCGGTATCGGCTTTGAAAAAGGGCTTTAGCACAAGGGTCCGCAAGCTGCCGAGAAGGCCCGGGCCCTCATCAATCACGCTTATGCGCACGGCTCCATTTTCGAGGACTGACAATTCCACCATGGCATGGCCAGCGAACTTGGTGCTGTTTTCGACGAGATTGGTGACCGCGCGCGCCAGCGATCGCGGTTTGCAGCGATAGGCGAAACGTTCCGGTCCGGTATAAGTCACGTTGAAGCCTATATCGGAAAAGTCAGAACACACGGTCGCCAACAGACTGGGAAGATCGGCATTCACCGGCTTCTCAGACGCCATCTCCTTGCTGAGATAGGTCAGCGTATCGTTGATCATATCGCTCAAAGCGGAGATGTCCTTGAGCAGCGCCGCTTTGAGCTCCGGCTGTGTCGACCGCTCCACGCGCAGACGCAGACGGGTCAGCGGTGTACGAAAATCATGGCTAATCGCGCGCAACATGCGCGTGCGATCATCGATCATGTGGCGGATCCGGCTGCGCATGTCATTGAGGGACTTCGCCAATGTCCGGATTTCGGCCGCGCCACGTTCTTTGAAAGGCCTGTCCGGCCCGTCGTCGGGCTTCAACGTTTCCGCAGCCTTCGCGAATTCAATGAGGGGAGCCGCAATCACCCGCGCCGCGTAGAGCGACAAGAGAGCCACCGGCAGGACTAGACCCATCAGTTCCAGCACGATGATCACTTCATGGTCGCTGATCCATGCGTCGGGAGGAGGCGGCGCGGGCAAAAACGCCAAGGCCCGGTTCTCGTCGATCCCGACGACCAGCACATCGCGAAGGCTTCCGGTTGCGGTCTCCGAACGAAAGGACGTCGTGAAGCTGACCGGTAGATTCTCCTGCACCGTGTGGCGGACATCCTCGGAGGAAATGTCCGTTTGGGAAAGCTCCGCCGCTGCAACTTCCTCCACCCGCAACCCCGTCCTTGCTGACGCATCGAGGATCGCCGCCTTCTGCCCGGGGGAAGTGGACGCGCGTACCAGATCGATGACCGACTCGATCTTCGATGCCGTCGCCCGGGCATAGGAGATGCTCTCCAGGTCTTCCGGCAGCAACCAATCGGAAATCGCGCTCAGGATGACGAGGCAAATGATCGGGCCGATGGCCAGGGCCACGATCTGGCGGCGAATCGATCCGCCCCTAAAGCGCTTGCTCATCAGCAGCCCTCGACTTTCGGGGTGAACATGTAGCCGCCCAAACGGACCGTCTTGATGAAGGACGGCTCGCGGACATTCTGCTCAATCTTCTGCCTGACGCGGCTGATGTGGACATCAATGCTGCGCTCGACCGAACCGGCAAGGCCGGCGTGGGTCAGCCGAAGAAGCTGCTCACGCGTCATAACCCGTCCCGGATTCTGGCAGAGTGCGAGAAGAATATCGAACTCGGCCGTGGTCAACGAGACGTGCACACCTTCCGGATTGATGAGTTGCCGCTGGATCGGATCGATCTGCCATCCCGCAAACCGCATTGGGGTCTGTCGCAAGGGCTGATCGGCTCCATAGGACGCGCGCCGCAACAGGCCTTTGACGCGCGCCATGAGCTCACGCGGATGAAAGGGCTTGGTGACGTAATCGTCCGCGCCGAGCTCGATTCCGACAATGCGGTTGATTTCATCGCCGAGCGCCGTGAGCATGACGATCGGGATCGTCGATGATGCCCGCAGCCGGCGGCAGATGCTGAAGCCGTCTTCGCCAGGCAGCATGGCATCAAGCACAACCAGATCGAAGGATTGCTTTCTCATGGCGGCGTCCATGTTGGCGGCTGAGCCAACTGCAACAGCCTCCAGGCCGTTCTCCCGCAACATCTCAATGACCATGGCGGCAATCTCCTCGTCGTCCTCGACGAGAAGAATGCGGGACACGGTTTCCGGCGCGCCGCGATGGTGAACTGTCATGTGTTTTCTCTGCAAAGCGTGATCGGCGATGGCTGGGATCTCGTGCTTCATTGTCGCAGAAACACACCCGAAGTTACAGGCGCAAGTTGTTTAGTTATGTTAAGAAGATGAAAAACGTGAGAAATGCCGAACAAGCGACATATTTCACGCAACCCTTTCTTTATCAAAATTTTAGGCACCGTTGCCACGAGAACACAAGTTCATCTGAATTTCTCAGAAAATATTCCAGCCGCATATGTGATGATTTCATTTTATTATTGTTGGTATTTTTCATTCGAGTTTAGCAGAAAATGATGAAATCTGCCGCATGCAACCGCTCCTACTGCCGCCAATGTACAATTCCCTACACCTGTAGATTTCTTGCGCGGGTTAAACCCGATCGGAAACCAAGGCCGACATCTGCCGTGCCGCCAGCACCGAGGTTCGGAAACAAAAACTTCACTGAACGCCTCGGTTTTGTCGCGGTTTTGACATCGCAAAGCTCTTCGCAGTCTTCATCTAGGGCGAAATCACGCCCGGAGGCACTCATGATCCATGATGAAATGACGATAGCCGACATCCTGGACGACCCGCTCATCGGACAATTGATGCAAGCTGACGGAGTATCTGTTGGACAGATGGAGAGGCTGCTTCTGGAAGCAGCCCAGGCACAAGGGAGCTGTAACGGGCACCCGATTAAGGTAGGCAAGATCCCCACCGCCGACGGTCCGGAAACCCGCGTCGGCACGTCTATGCATTTCCCGATGGCCAATTGCCCCTCTGGAATCCTGACAAGACATAGACGCCAATCAATCCGCGATTGGCTCAAAATCGCACCTCCCGGACAGTCGCGAAATAACCGTCGGCACCCGCGAGCATAGGCTTGCGGGAAAGTGGCCTGCGTGGCCGGGATTCATCCCGGTCCGGGCGCAACAAATCCAAGCAAAGCTCAACAAGACTTAACACCATCCGGTCGGGAAGCCGGCTAGGTCTAGGCGGCAGCGCGGCCCGATCACCGATCGCGCGCCGGCCAATTCCACCTGGAGTCTTGCATGAATTCTCATCCGAGACCGTCGCCTGACGTTCATACCCGCCAGTCGTCCGTCTCAATCATCGTCCCCACGTTGAACGAGGCGGAGAACATCGACCGGACCTTGCGCGCCATCATCGAGAATATCGGCGGGCGCTTTGATTTTGAAATCATCGTCACAGATGGAGGGTCGACCGATGGTACGCGCGAAAGGGTGGCCTGCTGGGAGAAGGATCGACCCCTTCGCCTGCTTGGAAACATTGGCGGCGGCGGGCTGGCCAAAGATGTCCGTGCCGCGGCGTTGAGCGCCAGATTTCCGATTGTCGTTGTGCTCGATGCGGATGGAAGCCATCCGGCTTCAGCGATTACTTCCCTCGTGGACGCCGTAGCTTCAGGCGAATACGACATAGCGATCGGCAGCCGGTATGTTGCCGGTGGTGCAACGGTCGACTGGCCCTTCCCGCGCCAGGCGCTTTCGCGCCTCGGCGCAGCGCTCGCGGCGCCCTTTACCGATATCCAGGATCCGCTGTCGGGCTTTTTCGCGATACGACGAACATGTCTCCTGGCTGCGGGTGCGGATGCGGAAGGATTCAAGATCGGACTGGAGGCGATTGTCGCCGGCGGCGACGGCATCAGGGTATGCGAGGTGCCGATTTCATTTTCCGACAGGGTTCATGGAACGTCGAAAATAGGCGCCAGTCAGACGATCGCCTACCTCAACCAACTGCTGCGGTTTTCCAGGGGCACCACCTCAGCGGTCGCCATGCATCGCTTTGCGCTGGTCGGCATGGCCGGGTTCCTCATGGACTTTCTTGTGGTCGCGGTTCTGCAGTCTCTCGGCACCAGCATCGCCATCGCTCATGTCTCCGGCTTCTGCATCTCGGCGGCGTTCAATTATCTTGGTCACATGAAATGGTCGTTCCACGATCGTCCCCGGGAGAAATCGCAGTTCGCGCGGTTCATTCTCGTGTCGGCCATGGCCATTGCCTTGCGCGGCGGCTTCATCGCGGCGGCGACCGATCTCGGTTTTCCCTTCTTCGCCGTGGTGATTGCGGGCATCGCGGGCGGCGGGGTCGTGAGCTACATCGGCAACGAATTCTATGTATTCAGGAATGACCGGTTCCTGTCTTCAGCGGCCCGATGGAGACTGGCGGCTTTCGCCATAGCCGTCTACGCCGTGGCGCTGAGGATCGTCTATCAGGGCAGCATAGACCTGATCCCTCAGGAGGCTTACTACTGGAACTACGCCCAGCATCCCGCATTGGGTTACCTCGACCATCCGCCGATGGTGGCGTGGCTGATATGGTTGGGAACGTCCGTTTTCGGCGATTCCGAATTCGGCGTTCGCATCGTGGCAACCTTCACCTGGCTGACGACCGCCTATTTCATGTTTCGGCTTACGAAGAATCTCTTCGGACAGACTGCCGCGTTTCTGGCTCTGATGCTGCTGTCGGTTTTCCCGTTCTATTTCCTCATCGGGATCCTGACCACGCCTGATGCACCGCTTACGGCCGCCTGGGCGGGAGCATTGTATTTCCTGGAGCGTGCGTTGCGGGCGAAAGATGCCAGGGCCTGGCTTGGCGCCGGACTCTGCGTGGGCCTTGGCATGCTGTCGAAATACACGATTGCTTTGCTGGGCCCTGCGACGCTGGTCTATCTGCTCGTCGATCCGCAGTCTCGACGGTGGCTCCTCACAACATGGCCGTACCTCTGCGCGGGCGTGGTGGCGGTCTTGTTTACCCCGGTGATTGCATGGAACGCGAACCACGACTGGGCTTCCTTTCACTTCCAGGGAAGCAGGCGATGGTTCCAGGACGACCTTGAATTTTCGATGCCTACCCTGGTGCTGTTCATGGCGGCGCTGCTGGGCCCGATCGGGATCTCCCTTGCCGGACATGCAGCCAGCCGGATGGTCCGGCTCCCGGCGAGGGCTTTTCTGCGGGAAGCCGGCGTGTTCGTCATCGTCTTCACACTGGCGCCGCTTTCGGTTTTCGTCTTCTACAGCCTGTTCCACTCAGTCAAGCTCAATTGGACAGGGCCGGTCTGGTTGGCATTGGTACCTGCCATGGCCAATGTGGTTGTCAAAGCAATAAAGAAGGGCGACAAACCCCGTTTCATGGCTTCCCTGCAGATCACCACGGCGGTCAGCGTTGTGGCGTTCGCGCTACTGTTTCACTACGTCGCTCTGGGCCTGCCCTTGATCGGCCATACCGGCAAGCTGCGCGGCCTGCCGGTGGCCTGGGAAGAGTTTGGCGCGGAAGCGGAGCGGATCAAGGCGAGCGTGGAAGCCGAAACCGGTCAACCGCCGCTACTTGTCGGCATGGACACCTACAACATCGCGAGCGAGCTCGGCTTTTACAGCACGGGGCCGGCCGCGTTGGAAAACGTCACAAGTCAGAACCTTTTCGGCCGCAACGGCCTCATGTTCGACACCTGGTTTTCCAACCGCTCCTCCGACGGACGGGACGTGATCATGGTCAGCGTCAAGGAAGCCGGCGTTTCCGATGACGGATTGTCCGCGTGGTTTGAGACCATCGGCCCGGTCGAGCGACAGGCGGTGCGAAAGAACGGCGCCGTGGCGGGACGTTTCTTTTACAGGATCGGCTACGGATTCCGGCACCCCGATTGACGCCCGCTCCCGTCTCCGGCCCATCGGCTCATGCCGCCGGGTCTCTTTGTCCCGTGCCTGCACCGTGCTGTCGCCTTCGAGCGCAACCACTATGACGGACACAAGTTGATCAGACCGTGAGCGAGGCCGTCGAGATCGCTAGCGTCGAGCTAGAGCACATCCTTTTTAATCTGGGTGATATCCTGCGGCCCTGAAGTGGTTGGCGCATTCGGCCGGCGTGAAGAGGTCGAGGACAGGACCGACAGCGTCCCACAAAGTGGTGATGGTCCTCTCCGCCTTGGCGCGCATGAGGGCCTTGAGCTTGGCGAATGCATTTTCGATTGATGGTGTGGATGGCTCCTGCTCCCGGCGTCGCATTGCGCCATAGTCGGGAAGTCATCATCCCGTATAGAGGAGCCATCCATGTCCGAGCTTGCCACAGTCGGTATCGACCTCGCAAAGAGTGTGTTCCAGATCCATGGTGTTGACGAGAACGGTCGGGTTCTCGTGCGCCGCCAGCTTCGCCGCGGCCAGCTGCTCGCGTTCTTTCAGAAGCGTCCGCGATGCCTGATCGGCATGGAGGCTTGCGCAGGTTCTCACCACTGGGGACGCAGGCTGCGGGAGATGGGGCATGACGTCCGGCTGATGCCGCCGTCCTATGTGAAGCCTTGTGAAGCGCGGGAAGACGGATGCTGCGGACGCGGCCGCCATCTGCGAAGCCGTGACGCGTCCGTCCATGCGGTTTGTCGCCATCAAGAGCGAAGCCTGCTCATCGGTTCTGGTACTTCACCGCACGCGGGACTTTCTGGTTCGCCAGCGCACGCAGATCGGCAACGCGATCCGAGCCCACATGACGGAGTTCGGTATCATAGCGGCGAAGGGCGCCCAGAACGTCGACCGACTGAGGGAGCAACTGGATCGACTTCCAGAAGCGGCCCGCATGCCGGTCGGCTTGCTCTTCGATCAGTTGGCCGAGACCAACAAGCGGATTGAGCGGTTGACCGACGAGATCGCAGAGACCTACGCGCAAAGCCAGGCAAGCCAGCGTCTGGCTACGATCCCGGGTGTGGGTATGCTATCGGCGACGATCATCGCGGCGACGACGCCGGATGTCGACAATTTCGACTGCGCAAGGGACTACGCCGCCTGGCTCGGCCTGACGCCCAAACCGCACTCCACCGGAGGCAAGCAGAGGGTGGGCCGGATCTCGAAGATGGGCAATCGATACATCCGGCGATTGCTGTATCTGGGTGCCATGGCGCAGATCATGCTTAGACATAGACTGAAGCGCGCGCCGGGTTCGGATTGGCTATCGAACATGCTGACACGGAAGAAGACAAAGGTCGTCGCCATCGCTTTGGCGCATCGCATGGCAAGGATGATCTTCGCTGTCCTCAGGGACGGCTCGCGTTACGAGCCGCAGGCATCCTGACAGGCTCGCGGAATGGTCAGGGCAAAGTGAGGTGATGGCGAACAAGCGGAGACGAAGAACCAGGACACCCCGATCAATCCGAAGCGCCTCGAGCGCGCTCGATTGAGTGGGACCTGTTCTCCAAGCGGATATTCATCAGGGCGCGCAACGACCTCGTTGCACATTCAGACGCCGTATACATGGCCGCAACCGACCTGTTCACCAAACCCGATCCGACACCCTTGACCCGCAGGAGCCATCCATACACGGATTGAAGTCGGGACTGTAGGGCGGCAGGTAGAGCAGGCTCGCGCCTGCCGCCTCGATCGCGCCGCGAACGCCGGCGGCCTTGTGGGCGGGCAGGTTGTCCATCACGCAGGCGCGCCATCTTCGTCGACAATCCCGTCTCGTCGATAAACACGAGCTTCGCGGGATCGAGGTCGAGCTGGCCGTCGAACCAGGCCCGCCTCCGCTTCAGGATGTCGGGGCGGTCCTGCTCCAGTGCGTGTGCGGACTTTTTTTGAAAGTCCAACCGCGGCCCCGAAGCCAGGCGCTCAAGGCGCTGCGGCTGATCCGCACCGACTGCTCGGCGACCAGCCGTTCCACCATCTCGTTCAGCGTGATGTCCTTGCGCTCTTCGATCAGCCCGACGATGGAGGCTTCATGCGTATCGAGGCTGGAGGCGCGGCGACGGCCTTGTGGTCGCGGCGCCAGCTCGCCCATCTTCGCCCGTG